>JAVHWG010000277.1:0-3442 GCA_032159965.1 Mycobacterium sp. | reverse complement strand
TGCCCAGGGCGGTCGACATGGCCGTCAAGCTGGGTCTGCGCTCCTACGCGCAGCCGGGCACCGCACGCGCGTATGACCCCGACAGCAACGAGAGCCTCGCCGATTTCGTCAAACGGCAGAACCTGGGATCGTTCACGCTGGGCCCGCTCGAGCTCAATCCGCTGGAGCTGTCGAACGTCGCCGCGACGTTGGCCTCCGGTGGTGTGTGGTGCCCGCCGAGTCCGATCGACAAGGTCTACGACCGTAAGGGCGACGAGGTGTCCGTCACCACCGAGACCTGTGAGCAGGTGGTACCCGAGGGACTGGCGAATACGCTCTCGAACGCGTTGAGCAAGGACACCACCGGCGGCACCGCGGCGGGCTCGGCCGGCTCCGCGGGCTGGAACCTCCCGATGTCCGGCAAGACGGGCACCACCGAAGCGCACAGGTCGTCGGGCTTCGTCGGTTTCACCAACAACTACGCGGCGGCGGCATACATCTTCGACGACTCGACCAATCCCACCGACCTGTGCTCGTACCCGCTGCGTCAATGCGGTTCCGGGAACCTGTACGGCGGCAACGAGCCGGCGCGGACGTGGATGGAGGCGATGAAGCCGATCGCCAACGACTTCGGCGACGTGCATCTACCGCCCACCGATCCCCGCTATGTCGACGGCGGACCGGGCTCCAAGGTGCCCAGCGTGTCGGGTCTGACGGTGGATGCCGCCAAGCAGCGACTGCGCGACGCCGGATTCGCGGTCGCCGACCAGGCCACGCCGGTCAACAGCGGCGCTCCCGCCGGCTCGGTCGTGGGCACCACGCCCAGCGGGCAGACCGTTCCCGGCGCGATAGTCACGGTCAACACCAGCAACGGTATTCCGCCGGCACCACCCCCGCCGCCGCCCGGCGCGCCCCCGATCGTCGGGTCGACGGTTGTCGAGATCCCCGGCCTGCCGCCGATCACGGTCCCCGTACTTGGGCCGCCACCGCCGGCGGAACCGCCGCCGCCGTAACGCGGCTGCTGTTGTGGTGACCACTAGTTGGCGCGCAACGCGCTGATCGGACGGCGCGGTGACAGGGCGGCGCGATACTCTGCAAAGATGGTCTCCTCGCCCGTGCTGAAGACATCGGCCGCCGCTGTCGGCGGCGCGGCGCTCGCCACAATCGGCTACGCCTCGGTCATCGAACGCAATGCATTCGTCGTCCGCGAAGTGACGATGCCTCTGCTGACGCCGGGCTCATCCCCGCTGCGGGTTCTGCACCTCAGCGATATCCACATGCGACCAGCCCAGCGGCACAAGCAGGCGTGGCTGCGCGACCTCGCGAGGTGGGAGCCTGACCTCGTCGTCAACACCGGCGACAATCTTGCACATCCGCGGGCGGTGCCGTCCGTCGTGCAAGCCCTCGGCGACTTGCTCGCTGTCCCCGGCCTGTTCGTCTTCGGCAGCAACGACTACTTCGGACCGCGGTTGAAAAATCCGCTGCACTACGTGACCAATCCGGATCACCGCACTCACGGCACGCCGCTGCCATGGCAGGACCTCCGCGCAGCGTTCACCGAACGCGGGTGGCTGGACATGACGCACACGCGTCGGGAGCTCGACGTGGCCGGGGTGACCATTGCGGCCGCCGGGGTCGACGATCCGCACATCGATCGCGACAGATACGAAGCCGTGGCGGGGCGCGCCAACTCTGCTGCGAGCCTGCGGCTGGGCATGACGCACTCGCCCGAACCGCGGGTGCTCGAACGGTTCGCGGCCGACGGCTATCAGTTGGTGCTCGCCGGCCACACCCATGGCGGTCAGGTCTGCCTGCCGTTCTATGGCGCTCTGGTGACCAACTCAGGGTTGGACCGCACGCGGGCCAAGGGCACCTCCAGCTGGGGCACGACGATGCAGCTGCATGTCTCGGCGGGCATCGGAACGTCGCCGTTCCATCCGTTCCGGCTGTTCTGCCGACCCGAGGCCACGTTGCTGACCCTCGTGGCCGCACCCATCGGCGGCCCCGAATTCTCCGTGGAGTCGCAGCGGTCGCCCTCGACCGCCGGGCTGCGGTGATTCAATCGGCGGCCCACAACCGGCCGCGGGCGTGGGTCGACAACGCGGTCCGGCTCATCGAGGCCGACGCTCGGCGTAGCGCCGACACCCATCTGCTGCGGTATCCGCTTCCGTCCGCCTGGTCTTCGCGCGTCGACTTGGCGCTTTATCTCAAGGACGAGAGCACCCACATCACGGGCAGCCTCAAACACCGGCTCGCACGGTCGTTGTTCCTCTACGCGCTGTGCAACGGCTGGATCACCGAAAACACGACGGTCGTTGAAGCGTCGTCGGGTTCGACCGCGGTGTCAGAGGCGTACTTCGCGCAGTTACTCGGGGTGCCGTTCATCGCGGTGATGCCGAAGTCGACGAGCGCGGCGAAAGTCACGTTGATCGAAGAGCAAGGCGGCCGTTGCCATTTCGTCGAGCAGTCGAGTCAGGTGTACGCGGAGGCGGAACGGTTGGCAGACGAAACCGGCGGTCATTACCTCGATCAGTTCACCAATGCGGAGCGCGCGACTGACTGGCGCGGCAACAACAACATCGCCGAGTCGATATTCACGCAGCTGTCGCTGGAGGAGCACCCGATCCCGGAATGGGTGGTTGTCGGCGCGGGCACCGGGGGTACGAGCGCGACGATCGGCCGGTATATCCGCTATCGGCGGTATTCGACGAAGTTGTGCGTCGTGGATCCGGAGAACTCCGCCTTTTTCCCGTCCTACGCGACCAACAAGCACGTCACGACCGGCACCTCGTCGCGCATTGAGGGGATCGGCCGACCGCGGGTTGAGCCCTCGTTCCTGCCGGATGTGGTGGACCGAATGCTCTCGGTCCCCGACAGCGCCTCGATTGCCGCCGCCCGGCACGCAAGCACGGTACTGGGCAGACGAGTCGGACCCTCCACCGGGACGAATCTGTGGGGCGCGTTCTGCCTGCTCTCGGAGATGGCGGCTGATCGCCATGACGGCTCGGTGGTCACACTGATTGCCGACAGCGGCGATCGCTACGCAGAAACCTACTTCTCCGACGACTGGCTGGCCGACCACGGGCTGGACCCGACGAGCGCATCCTCGGTGCTCACCGAGTTCGAGCGCACCGGCTCGCTGGGCCGATCGACGGGAACGCCGGTTCTCTCGGCGGACAGGAATAGCCATAGCGCCGCAGCACCGAAGAAACCGGCGTAGATGCTGGCTCCCAACACTGTCATGACGTCCGCTCCTTTGTAGTCCCCTTCAGTGTGCACAACGCCACCGACATCGAAACTCATCCCACGCCGTGCGGTCTGCGAAATCGATCGTCGTTGCGATACTCTTGCGTGGCTTCAACGGGGTGTGGCGCAGCTTGGTAGCGCGCTTCGTTCGGGACGAAGAGGCCGTGGGTTCGAATCCCGCCACCCCGACTCGACAAATCGCTGGCAGACGGCGTTT
>JAVHWG010000466.1:0-16874 GCA_032159965.1 Mycobacterium sp. | reverse complement strand
GCGCCGACCAGCCGTAGCTCGCCACGCGCCAGCATCGGCTTGATCATGTTGCCGGCGTCCATCGCGCCCTCTCCGGTGCCACCCGCGCCGACGATGGTGTGCAACTCGTCGATGAACGTGATGATCTGCCCGGCGGAGTTCTTGATGTCGTCGAGCACGGCCTTCAGCCGTTCCTCGAACTCGCCGCGGTACTTGCTGCCCGCCACCATGGAGCCGAGGTCCAGCGACACGATCGTCTTGCCGCGCAGGCTCTCCGGCACGTCGCCGGCGATGATGCGCTGGGCGAGGCCCTCCACGATGGCTGTCTTGCCGACGCCGGGCTCACCGATCAGCACGGGGTTGTTCTTGGTGCGTCGGCTCAGCACCTGCACGACGCGACGAATCTCGTTGTCACGCCCGATGACTGGATCGAGTTTGCCGTCCTTGGCTTGGGCGGTCAGGTCGGTGGAGTACTTCTCCAGCGCCTGGTACGTGCCCTCGGGATCCGGGCTGGTGACCCGCCCGCTGCCGCGGACCTTGACGAACGCGTCGCGAAGCGCCTGGGGGGAGGCGCCGTGGCCGCTGAGCAGCTTGGCCACCTCGGAGTCGCCGGCAGTGGAGCCTGCGGAACGACCAGAACCTCCAGCGAGCCCGGCCAGCAGGTGCTCGGTGGAGACGTACTCGTCGTCCATCTCGGTGGCCAATTGCTGCGCTGCGCCGATCGCGGCCAGCGATTCGCGCGACAACTGCGGCTGGCTGCTGGCGCCGCTGGCGCTGGGCAGCTGATCGAGCAATCGCTGCGTCTCGTTGCGGATGGTCGCCGGATCGACGCCTACGGCTTCGAGCAGCGGGGCCGCGATGCCGTCATTCTGGGTCAGCAATGCCATCAGCAGGTGGGCAGGACGGATCTCCGGATTGCCCGCGGAGCTGGCCGCCTGCAGTGCCGCGGTCAGCGCGGCCTGAGTCTTGGTGGTCGGGTTGAACGAATCCACGACACCTCGCTTTCGATTACAAGAGTGGTGAGACCACCACGCTGGGAAAAATGCTTGTCGGGTTGTGCAACGCCGTCAAGGTTGAGTCTGTTCCGCTCAAGTCTAACCTTTTGTCCCGCCTACCGAAAGCGCGCAGCCGGCACGCCGATGCGCGACGATCGCAGCATGCGATTCAATCCGCCGCCCAACTGGCCCCCATCCCCACCGGGCTGGACACCGCCGCCGGGCTGGGCACCCGATCCGGCATGGGGTCCGCCTCCGCCGAACTGGCCGCTCTGGGTTGCCGACGCGCCGAAGAACCGGACGCCGCTGATCGCGGGCGGCGTCGCCGCTGTGCTCGCGATTGTGGCGGTCATCATCGGCGCGCTCTACTTCACGGTCTGGTCGAAAGACTCGCCAGCAGGATCTGATGAAGCTCAGATTCGCGCGGTGGTAGCGAAGTTCGAAGCCGCCTGGAATGACGTCAACTTCGACGGCTTCAAGCCGATCACGTGCAAGGACCAACAGACGAAGTCCGATTTCAACGAGGCCGACTTCAAGCGCGCGCGCGAGGACGGCCCCAAACTCGAGCTCACCGTGGAGTCCGTGAAGATCAAGGGAGATAAGGCGACGGCCGTCGTCAAGAATCGCGACACCGACAAGACGCAAGACATCCAAGTCGTTCGCGAAGACGGAGCTTGGAAGGTGTGCGATTTCTGAGCCACTCGCCCGCAGAGTGTCTAGAGTCAGGCTCGTCGCCGCCGTCGCCGAATTTTCTTGATGACCTGTCAAATCGACGGGAGAGGTTGAACTTTGGACATCAATACCATCACCGAGGTCCTGCGGCGACCTCCCGACCGGCCGGGTTCGCAATGGCGCCCCGGCGATGCATGGCTGGCGGGTGGCACATGGCTGTTCTCCGACAAGCAACCTCACCTGCGACGCCTGATCGACCTGGCACCGCTCGGGTGGAACGCTGTGAACGCCACTGCCGATGGGCTCACGATCGGCGCGATGACCACCATCGGAGACCTGTACGCATTCGAGGTGCCCGACGACTGGCGCGCGGGACCGGTGCTGCGCTACAGCTGCGAGGCGTTCCTGGCGTCCTTCAAGATCTGGAACTCCGCGACCGTGGGCGGCAACATCTGCATGTCGCTGCCCGCGGGACCCATGATCACGCTGACGGTCGCGCTGGAGGCCACCTACACACTCTGGGCGGCCGACGGGTCCGAACGTACCGTCGACGCAGTCGATTTCGTCACCGGCAACAACACGAACATCCTGCAGCCCGGCGAGATATTGCGAGACATCCGGATACCGGTCACCGCGCTGCGCAAGCGGCACATCCACCGCAGGTTCACGCTGACCCGCATGGGCCGGTCGACCATCTTCCTGATCGCGACACAGGACCCCGATGCGGCCGATCTGTTGCTGACGATCACGGCAGGCACCACCCACCCGATTCGGCTGGCGTTCGAACGCGTACCGGAGGCAGATGCGTTGCAGCACAGCATCGATGCTCTACCCGACGCCGTGTGGTTCGACGATCCCAACGGCACGCCGGACCATCGCCGCCATCTCGCGAAATACTATGCAGAACAGATCCGCGTCCAACTTGGGGGCAGCGCGTGACGTATACCGTCAACGGAAGCGCCTTCAGCGAGGATCCACGGCCGGGGCAGTGCCTACGGACATTCCTTCGCGACCTCGGACACTTCGGCGTCAAAAAGGGTTGCGACGCCGGCGATTGCGGTGCATGCACGGTGTGGCTGGACGATCATCCGGTGCACAGTTGCATCACGCCGGCGTTCCGCGCCGACGGCCGCAACGTGACCACCATCGAGGGGCTCGGCACGCCGGAGAACCTGCACCCGGTACAGCGACAGTTCCGCGACGCGCCGGGCTTCCAGTGCGGCTTCTGCACCGCGGGCATGATCAGGACCTGTGCCACCTTCACCGACGAGCAGAAGAAGAACCTCCCCCGCGCCCTCAAGGGAAACCTGTGCCGCTGCACCGGATATCGCGCAATCGAGGACGCGATTCACGCGAAGACCGCGATCGAGGAGGCCACCCCCGGCAATGTGATCGGCACCAGCGTCGGGGCACCTGCCGGCACCGACATCGTCACGGGGCGTGCGGAATACACGATGGACACGCACATGGACGGCATGCTGCACATGAAGGTGTTGCACTCGCCCCATGCGCATGCCCGCATCGTCTCGATCGACACATCGGCTGCGCTGGCGGTGCCCGGCGTCCATCGCGTCTACACGTGGGAAGACGTTCCGCGCAAGCGGTACAGCACGGCGATCCACACCGACCACCTGGTGGACCCGGACGACACGTACATGCTCGACGACGTCGTGCGCTTCGCCGGTCAACGGGTGGTCGCCGTGCTCGCCGATTCGATCGGCGCCGCCGAGGAGGGCTGCCGTCAGGTCGTTGTCGAGTACGAGCTGCTTCCGGCGGTCTTCGACCCGGAGGAGGCGATGGTCGACGGCGCTGTCCAGCTGCACAGCTATGAGGACCCGTTCGCCCACGACATGGCCCACAACATCCTGCTTCAGCTGCACGGCGAAATCGGGGATATCGACAGGGGATTCGCCGAAGCCGAAGTGATTCACGAGGGCACGTACTTCTCGCCGCGGGTGCAGCACGCGCACCTTGAGACGCACGGGTCGATCGCCTGGATGGAGGACGGCAGGCTGAACGTCAGGACCAGCTCTCAGTCGCCGTCGGTCGCCAAACTCAAACTCGCCCACCTGTTCGGGCTCCGGCCCGATCAGCTGCGGGTGTTCTGTAAGCGCGTCGGCGGCGGGTTCGGCGGCAAACAAGAGGTGATCTCCGAGGACCTCGTCGCTCTCGCCGCCATCGACACGGGCCGACCGGTGTCCCTGGAATTCACCCGCGAGGAGGAGTTCACCACAGCCTCGCCCCGGCATCCGATGAGGATCACGGTCAAGCTCGGCGCGCGGGCCGACGGAACACTCACCGCGTTCCACTTCCGCAACGTGTCCAACACCGGTGCCTACGGTAACCACGGCGGAGAGACATTGTTCGCCGGCGGTGCCGCTGTGATGGCCTACCGCTGTCCCAACAAGAAGTTCGACGCCTACTCCGTGTACACCAACACCGTGCCCAGCGGCGCCCTGCGCGGTTACGGAATGACCCAACCCGCGTTCGCCGTGGAGTCCGCCATCACCGAGCTCGCCGTCGCGTTGGACATGGATCCATTGGAGTTGCGTCGCCGCAACATCATCCGTCCCGGTGACGCTTTGCTGGCGATCGGGGACGACCCCGATGACGTGTCGTTCTCCGAGGACACTCTCGGACAGTGCATCGACCTCGTCGACGCCGCACTGAGGCGTAACGCCAATGGGCAGGTGCTCGGCGATGAGTGGCTGATCGGCACCGGCACCGCAGGCAACATTCACGAGACAGCTCCCCCGACCGAGCACGTTTCGGAGTGCTGGGCGACACTGCGAGATGACGGCATATATGAGATTGCCGTCGGCACAGTCGAATTCGGCGAGGGCACGTCTACCGCACATGTCCAGATCGCCGCCGACCAGCTGGGGACCACACCGGCGCGGATTCATCTGGTCCAATCCGACACCGATCGCACCGGTTTCGACACCGGGGCGTTTGCGAGTGCGGGCCTGTTCGTGTCGGGCAACGCCGTGTTGCGGGCAGCGGGTGCGCTGCGGGATCACATCCTGGCGATCGCCGCATCGCATCTCGGCGCCGCACCGGCCGACTGTTCACTGGAGGACGACGGCGTTCACTGCGGCGACGGGCACCTGTCCCTGCCGGAGATCCTGGGACTCGCGCACGACCGTGGTTTCCGTCTCATCAAGTCGCGCAAGGCATACGGGTCACCGCGCAGCGTCACCGCCAACGTGCACGGTTTCCACATCGCCGTCCACCGGGTCACGGGCGAAGTACGGATCCTGTACAGCGTGCAGGCCGTCGACCCGGGGGTGGTGATCAATCCCGAGCAGGTCCGCGGCCAGATCGAGGGTGGAGTCGCCCAAGGCATCGGCTTCGCGTTGACCGAGAACTTCCACGTCGACGAAAACGGCGTGATGACGAATCCGAACCTGCGCAACTACCGGATCCCGACGTACGCCGACACTCCGCGTACGGAAGTTCTGGTGGTGGAGTCCGCCGATTCGTTCGGGCCGTTGCACGCCAAGGGAATCGCCGAGTTCTGTGTCAACACCGTTGCCCCCGCACTAGCCAATGCACTACAGGATGCCACCGGCGTGCGGTACCGCGAGTTGCCGTTGACGCCGGAGCGAATCTACAAGGCGCTCAACGCAGACCGGTTCACATCGGCGACCCCGCAGTGACAGACAACCCGGCGACAGACAACGCGGCGACGCACAACGACGCGGCAACCGTGGTCATCGGCCAGCGAGTTCGCCCCGGTTGCGAAGATCAATTCATCAGCTGGCAGCACGAGTTGAACGAAGTTGCCTCGCATTATCCGGGATTCATCGGTGCCGAGGTCAACGCGCCCACCGGGGTGCAACCGGATTGGATCGTGGTCTACCGATTCGATTCGATTGCCAACGTCACGGCATGGATCAACAGCGCGGCGCGCCAGCAGCGCGTCGCGGCCGGCCGGGCACTTTTCGACGGGCCGCAGACGCAGCAGGTCCTCGGTGGTGCGGCGAAGCCGACCGACCAGTTGGTGACGGTCGTCATCACCCATCGGGTCGACGCCGCGGACGTCGATGACTTTCTCGCCTGGCAGGACCGACTCGACCTTGCGGAGAGCAAGTTTCGCGGCTACCGCGGGTCAGAGCTCTTCCGGCCGATTGAGGGCGTGCAGGACAGGTGGACGGCGATGTACCGCTACGACACCGCCGCCGATTTGGACGCCTGGCTGACCTCGGACGAACGTAAACAACTGCTCAAAGAGGGAAAGAAGTTCGACGACTTCGAGCTGCACACCATCGACAGCTCGTTCGGCAGCTGGTTCGCCTTCGACGAGAAGGGCGCTGACGCGAAGCAACCGTCGGACTTCAAGACGTCGGTCGCGGTGTGGGTGGGCTTGTATCCCACCGTGGTGCTGCTGTCACTGCTGACGTTCCCGTTGCACATGCCGCTGTGGCTGGGAATGCTTGTGGGAAACCTGCTTTCAAGTTTCTCCATGACGTACGCAACCATGCCGTTCTACGTCAACCCGCTCCTGAAGAACTGGCTGCAGTCACCGTCCAACGCACTGAGAGACAAGACGAACCTCCGCGGGGTGGCCATGGTGATTGCGTCCTTTGCCTTCTGGGTCGTAGTGTTCTACGTCCTGACGACGCACATCATGCACCTGAACTAACGACCACCCAGCGGCGCAGGGCCGTTCACACCGGGAAACACCGGAAGTGTGGTTATCATCGTCGGCGCCAACGTGTTGGCGTCCGGTGCCGGACGTTCGAGCCCGTACTTTCGGACCTCGGTGCCCTGAGGTCCGGCACCGCTGACCAGAAGATCCGCGCCCACGGTGGTGCTGGTGGTGGCCACCGTGACCGCCGCGCCGGCGCCGGTGAAGGGTTCGAATGACGCAGTCTGCCGGAACATCACGTCACCGCCGTGCATCTCCGGGCTGTGCGTGTACATGACGGGTGACCCGTCCAGTCGCGATCCCGCGGACCAGACGCGAACGGTGCCCTTGTCGGCGAGCTGGCCGGTGATGATGCTCTGCGCGCCGCCCTCTTGTCCGGCAACCCATCCCGTGGTCAGCGAGACTCCCTGGGTGTAGGCCTCGTCGTAGGCGAGGAATTCCGCCACCTTCGCGGGGTCACCGGGGCCGTCCTTCTTGGGCGCGCCGCTGGCCGCGGCCTTCGTGGTCGGGGTGAAGAGGTCATAGTGGAAGACCTTTACCCGTGCGGGTTCACCCGGCCCCGGTGCGGTAATGATGTTCTGTCGGCCCTGCTCGTAGCTGACCAGGCCGGTGGCCACCGTGACGCCCGACTGCGAGCCGGGATACGGCTTGAAGCTCGAGTACACCTCTGGGGCCTTGCCGATCTCGGGCAGCTTCGACGAGAACACTTTGACCTGTGACTCGGCACCGGGCCCGGAGCCGACGATGATGTTGTTGGCCGTCGCGTTTCCGTCGATGTTCGCTGCGGCGACGTTGACCCCGCCCTTGAAATTGGGATCCAGAGGCGCGAAGCGGGCGAGCTCGGTCCTGAACGGGAACGGGCCCAGAGACGCGGCGCCGTTGTAGACGACCACCTCGGGAGACACGCCGGCGCCAGTGCCGACGACGAGATCGAGGATCTGGTCGCCGTTGACGTCGGCCATCGCCACCGACGGCACGCCCTCGAACCCGGGGAACGGAGTCACGTTGGCGATCACCTTGTCGCCATTGGCATCGAGTACCTGCACGGTGGCTGGTTTGCCTTTGGAGCCAGGGACGGCCACCGCGTATGTCGACTCCTGTGGAATGACGTTCACGGTCGCCATCAGACCGTTGTCCTCGTGGTTCAGTCGGTGGCAGTGAATGACATACGTGCCGCCGAACTCTTCGAACTCGGTCCGCAGAGTGAGCGATGCGGGAGCAAGGGGATTGTCGTCCTTGTCGACCACCGGCGGCGGGACATTCGCGTTGTCGACGCTGAACATCTCCGGCCCGTTGGTGGTCTTGGCGATCGGGTCCACCACCTGTGTGACCTGAAAGTCGTTGACGTGTATGTGCATCGGGTGGCCGTCATTGTTGAAATTGGTGATCTTCCACTCTTCCATGGAATTCAGCCGCGGCTGAATCAGCGGAATGTTGGGAAAGACATTGTCGTCGAACTGATAGTTGAAGGCTCTCGGATCGCTCTTGCTCGCATAGGTGTTGCCGAACCCGCCGCCGATCTTGAGCTCCCGGGTCACGTCAGGCGTCAACACAGAGTCGTCCCTGAATGACGAGTGCGAGTCAAGGTCCATGCCGGGCTCGAACGCAGTGGTCTGCCCATCACCGCCGTCGGGGGTGGCACGCATGAGAACCTGTGTCGGGTAAGCAAAGAACCCGTCGGCATAGCTGACGTACTTGGGGTCGATGCTCAAATCTCCGAGCACCGCCGGAGAGTTCTTGGTGCCGTTGTTCGTATACAGCACAGCGGGACTCGTTCTCGGCCGTTCCCCCTGCATGGGCGGCATCTCCAGCACCAGGTCACCGGATTTGGGCATGGTCACAGCAATCGCGAAGCGCGACGCGGGTGGGATGAACAGGGTTGAGCCATCGCCGCCGACCGGCCGCTCGACACGGGTGTACGGGTTGCCGTCCTGCCCGACGATCGAGAACTTGGGGTGGTTACCAGTGGCCGTCTCGGTCAAAACCACTGACATGTAGGCGATATCACTGATATTGGCCAGCACCCAGATTTCCGTCTGCCCTGGCTTCAGCTTGAGGTCCGGCTGGAACTGTCCGTTGACCGTGAACTGGACGTCGCGCTGGTTGTCGGGCAGCGCGGGGTTGGCCGGCACGTTGGTGGTGGGGCTGGTGAAGCTCTGCAGGTTGGTCGGGATGAATTGATTGCCGCCGCGCTTGTTCTGCGGTGAGAGCGGGCCGGCGTACCAGTTCGTCACGAACTGCGTCCCCTTGGGACTGTCGGAAAAGTTCACCGGTGCAAGGCTCGTGGGATACGTGCCGTCCGCCAGTTGCGTTCCCTCCGGCGGCTTGAGGGTATTGACCCACTGTTCCCAGTAAGGGTTGTTGAGCTGGTGAGTGCCGCCTTTGCGGTCGAACACGAAGTTGTACTGCAGCGCCATGTCGCGGATGGGGATGTTGTTCTTGGTCACCAGCGGCAGGTCGCCGTCGGGCCGACCGATCTCGAGCAGGCCTGCCAGCCCGAGGTAGGTCTGTTGGGCGGTCAGCATGTGACGATGGCTGTGATACCAGTACAGGCCCTTCGCTAAGTCCGGTGGCAGCTGGTAGTCGTAGGTATTGCCCATGCCGGCAGGGATGTTCAGCAGGACGTTGTCCTCGTTGCCGGACGGGCTGACGTGCAATCCGTGGGTGTGCAGATTCAGCGGTGCAGCAGTCATGGCCGGCGGATACAGCGGTACTTCGCCGCCGGCGGGCGTGTAGGAGGGGTTGTTGAAATCCGCGATCGTGAGGCCCTGTAAGTCGTTGTCGTAGTGCACGATCAGGCGCTCGCCGGGATTGACTCGCAACGTCGGCGCCGGATACACGTTGTCACCCTTGGTCGAGCCGTCGGAACTCGCACCCTTGATGAGTTCGTAGCCGAACACCAGGAAATTGGTGACCGGCTGCTTGACGGTGTCCAGAGCGACGGCGCCCTGATGGGCCGACAGCCGAACCTCGATCACGCCGTCCTTGCTGGACTGCCGCACCGGGTCCCTGAACGAGCTGGGGTGACGGTCGGGCCCGACGTTGACGCCGGCCTGAGGCGGGGGGGCCGGCGCCTGGTTCTTCTCGTCGTGCTTGGAGCACGACACCACCGACATCAGCACCAGTGACGTGCTCACCAGCAGCGCGACGGTGGACTTGACTGGCCCGACCCGCATGACGTTCCCCGTTCCCTGCACCGACCACACGGCCGGCGACCAATCAACGCGGTGGACATTACCGACAGCGTCGTGCGAGGAGATGATGATTCGTCCGTTTGATAGCCGCCCCGCGGGGTTGCGTCGGTGACAGTATTCATTTCGTGACAGGAAGCTGGGGCACCGTCCTCACAGAACTGATTCCGCTGGCATTGGTGATCATGTTGTCTCCGCTGTCGATCATTCCGGCGGTGTTGGTGCTGCACTCGCCGCATCCCCGGCCTGCCGCGCTGATGTACCTGACCGGTTGGATCGTCGCGCTCGCCGCGATCACTGCAGTCTTCATCGGTGTCTCTGATCTGATGGGAGACCTCGGCAAGGCCCCGACGTGGGCAGCATGGTTGCGGGTCGTGCTGGGTGCGGCGCTGATCGTGTTCGGTGTCTTCCGGTGGGTGACCCGGCACCGCTCGGCGCACATGCCGGGATGGATGCGTCAGCTCAGCAGCGTCACGCCGGCGAAGGCCCTGCTGTACAGCGCGTTGCTGGCGGTGGTCAATCCCAAGGTGTTATTCATCTGCGCGGCAGCGGGTTTGGCAATCGGCACCGAAGGTATTGGTTATCCCGGAGTGTGGCTGGCCGACGTCTACTTCGTTGCCATCGCGGCGTCTTCGGTCGCCATCCCCGTGCTCGCCTACGCCGTGTCCGGCGATCGGCTGGCCCGGCCGCTGGCCGCGTTGAAGGACTGGATGGAGCGGCACAACGCGGCGCTGGTGGCCGCGATCCTCGTGGTGATCGGCCTACTGGTGCTCTACAAGGGTGTTCACGGACTGGCGTGACCGTGCGCCGGGCAACCTACAATCGGCGGGCGTGGGACTCGACGATGGCGACGCACTACGACTGCTGCGCGACGCCCTCGACCCGCCGTCCGCCGAAAACGATCTGGTGCGGCTTTTCTACACCCGCTGGTTCGCCGTGCAGCCCTCCGTTCGCGACCTGTTCCCCCCGGACATGGGCGCCCAGCGTGCGACGTTCGGCCGAGCGATGTGGTGGGTGTTGGGTGAGTTCATCGCCCAGCATGTGAAGGAACCCGTTGCGTTTCTGGCGCAGCTGGGCCGCGACCATCGCAAATACGGTGTCACACAAGAGCATTACCCGACCATGCAAGACGCCTTGTACACCAGCTTCCGGACCCATTTCGGCGATCGATGGGATGCCGCGATCGACACCGCGGCGCGTGAGGCCTTCGCGTTGATGTGCGGTGTGATGAGCGGGGCGGCCGACGCCGAATCCGGACCCGGCTGGTGGGACGGGACCGTCGTCGAACACCACCGTGTGTCGAGGGATCTCGCGGTGGTGCGACTGCGACTGGACCGCCCGATCGACTATCACCCCGGCCAGTACGTCAACGTCGAGATTGCGCAGTGCCCGCGGCGCTGGCGCTACCTCAGCCCGGCGATACCGGCCAACCCCGAAGGAGACATCGAGTTCCATGTCCGCGCGGTCCTGGGCGGCATGGTCAGCACCGCGATCGTCGGTGAAACGCGACAGGGAGATCGTTGGCGGCTTTCGGCGCCGCACGGCGCACTGGACATCGATCGCGACGGCCCGGATGTGCTGATGGTGGCCGGCAGCACCGGCCTTGCCCCGCTGCGCGCACTGATCATGGATATGTGCCGGTTCGGCGACAACCCGAGGGTGCATCTTTTCTTCGGTGCCCGATACCCGTGCGAACTCTACGACCTGCGCACGCTGTGGGAGATCGCGGCGGGCAATCCCTGGTTGTCGGTGTCACCGGTCTCCGACTACCGAGGCGACCCCCCGTGGGCCGCCGACTACCCCGACGTGCAGCCCCCGCGCGGCCTGCACGTCCGACAGACCGGGCGACTGCCGGAAATCGTCACCCGTTACGGCGCTTGGGGTGACCGCCAGATCCTGATCAGCGGCGGACCGCAGATGATCGGCGCAACCCGAGAAGCTTTGATTGCCAAGGGCACTCCGCCTGAACACATCCAACACGACCCGGTGGCGGGCTGACCCGACCGGCACGCGGCTAGCGAGATCGGCGCCGCGGCTCCCACACCACGAGCGCGGTCGACTTCGGCACTACTGCCACGTCGCGGCGTTGGTTGGCACGCAGCCGCTCGACTTCCTCGGTGAGTTCGCGCACGCGCGACTGCAACGCCTCGACCTGGTTGGTCAACTCGATGATGCGCTTGATGCCGGCGAGGTTGACGCCTTCGTCCTGCGACAACCGCTGCACCTCGCGCAGCAGGTCAACGTCACGCTGCGAATAGCGGCGGCCGCCGCCGGTGCTGCGCTGCGGTGTGACGAGGCCGAGCCGGTCGTAGGTCCGCAGCGTCTGCGCGTGCATGCCGGCCAGCTGCGCGGCCACCGAAATCAGGAACGTGCGGGCGTCGTCGGACTTGCTCATGAGTGACGACTCCCGGACCATCCCGCCCGCGGATCAAAGCCACTCGCCTTCTCTGCGGCGGCATACGTCTGTAGTGCCTCCAGTGCCGCTCCCTCGAGGTTCGGCGGCACCGCCACCTTGATGGTCACCAGCAGGTCGCCGCTACCGCCGTCACGCTTGGGCACCCCGCGGCCACGTACCCGCAGGATGCGTCCGTCCGCGGTGCCCTTCGGTACCCGCACGCCCACCTTGCCGTCGAGTGTCGGAACGGAAAGGGTTGTGCCTAATGCTAATTCAGCAAAACTCACCGGCACGTTGACCGTAAGGTCGTCGCCGTCACGGCCGAACACCTTGTCCGGGCGCACGTGCACCGTGACGTAGAGGTCGCCCGAGGGTGCCCCGCGAAGGCCCGCCTCGCCCTGACCGGGCAGCCGGATCCTCTGGCCGTCCTGCACGCCCGGGGGGATCCGGACATTGATCGTGCGGGTGCGGGTGGCGACGCCGGTTCCTTTGCAGTCGGGACACGGGTGCTCGATGATCGAGCCGGTGCCGCGACAGTCCGTGCAGGGTTCGGAGAACCCGAACGCCCCCTGATTGCGGCTGATCACACCCGAGCCGTTGCAGGTGCCGCAGATCTTCGGGCTGGTTCCCGGACGCGCACCGCTGCCGTGACAGTTTGTACACGGAGCGGGGCTGGTGAGCCGAAGCGGCATCTCCACGCCCTTGGTGGCCTCGATGAAGTTCAGCTCGGCCTCGGTCTCGAGGTCGTTGCCCCGGCGGGGACGGCTGGGCCGCGGCTGTTGTGCGCCCCTGCCGAAAAGCCCGCCGAAGAGGTCGCCGATGTTCGCGCCGCCGGTCTGGCCGGCGGAGTCGAACAGGTCATTGAGGTTGAACTCAGCGCCGTCACCACTGGTGCCGAAACCGCCGAAGTTGCCCGCGGAGAAGCGACGTCGGCCAAAACCGCCTTCGGCGAACAACCGGCGGGTCTCGTCGTACTCTTTGCGCTTGGCCTCGTCGGAGAGCACGCTGTATGCCTCCGAAACCGCCTTGAAACGCTCGGCAGCGGCCGGATTGTCCGGGTTCTTGTCGGGATGAAGTTCTGAGGCGAGCTTGCGGTACGCACTCTTGATCTCGGCTGCCTTGGCGTCAGAGGAGACGCCCAGCTCCTTATAGAAGTCTTTTTCGACCCATTCGCGTTGGGCCATGGCGCGTCACCCCCTTCCCAGGGTCAGCTGTGTGGTTGTTCTGATTGTTCTGATTCTGCGGCCTGGTCGGCATTTGCGTCGGATTCTTCGACGCCGGTTGTTTCTGGCGCCACGGATGGCTCGTCGACGTCGACGACGCCGACCATCGCGTGTCGCAAGATGTGGTCGCCTAACCGGTAGCCGCGCCGCATGACGGTGCCGACGACGGGCTTGGTGCCGTCACCCTCGTGCTGCACCGCTTCGTGCAGTGATGGATCGAACTCGTCCCCTTCACTGCCGAACGCCTCAAGCCCGAGGCCTTCGAGCGCGGTGGTCAGCTTGTCCGCGACCGACTTCATCGGTCCCGACTCGAGATCACCGTGGCTGCGCGCACGATCGAGATCGTCGAGGACCCCGACCAACTGGGAAACGACGGACGCCTTGGCCCTCTCGGCGGCGAGTTGCTCCTGGCGGATGGACCGTTTGCGGTAGTTGTCGTACTCGGCCTTGACCCGTTGCAGCGTCGCCTTCAGCTCAGCGGCCTCATCCGAATCCGCGGCCGAAGGGCCCGGCGCCGACCCACGTGGGGTCGGCCCGGGGACACCTTCTCGCACAGCACCGGTTTCGGGGTCGATGCGACGCTTGTCGGTGACAACGACGGGTTCGTGAGGCTCACCTGAACTCACTTGTTCTCCTCGGTGTCGTCGACGACCTCGGCGTCGACCACATCGTCAGCGCCGGAAGCGTTTCCGGCACTCTGGCCGTCGGCGGGCTGGGACGCCTGGGCTGCCTCATAGATGGCCTGCCCGAGCGCCTGCGCTTCCTGGCCGAGCTTCTCCATCGCTGACTTGATCGCGTTGATATCCGACCCGGCCAGCGCGGTCTTCGCCTCGGTGACCGCGGCGTCGACCTTGTCCAGGGTTTCCTCGGGCATCTTCGCGCCGCCCTCGGCCCCACGCTGCTCGGCGACGATCTTCTCCGTCTGGTAGACGAGCGACTCGGCCTGGTTGCGGACGTCGGCTTCCTCGCGCCGCTTGCGGTCTTCCTCGGCATGCGCCTCGGCGTCCTTGACCATCCGGTCGATCTCGTCCTTGGAGATGCCGGAGCCCTCCTGGATCTGAATGCGGTTCTCCTTGCCGGTGCCCTTGTCCTTGGCTGTGACGTGCACGATGCCGTTGGCGTCGATGTCGAACGTGACCTCGATCTGCGGCACACCGCGGGGGGCCGGCGGGATGCCGGTCAGCTCGAAGCTGCCGAGCAGCTTGTTGGCCGAAGCCATTTCGCGCTCGCCCTGATAGACCTGGATCTGCACCGACGGCTGATTGTCGTCGGCCGTGGTGAAGGTCTCCGACCGCTTCGTCGGGATCGTGGTGTTGCGCTCGATCAGCTTGGTCATCACGCCGCCCTTGGTCTCGATACCCAGGGACAGCGGCGTGACATCAAGCAGCAGAACGTCTTTGACCTCACCCTTGAGCACGCCGGCCTGTAGCGCCGCTCCGACTGCTACTACTTCGTCGGGATTGACGCCCTTGTTGGGCTCCTTGCCGCCGGTCAGCTCCTTGACCAGGTCGGTGACCGCGGGCATACGTGTCGAGCCGCCCACCAGGACCACGTGGTCGATGTCCGCAACGGAGATCCCCGCGTCGGCGATCACCGACTGGAAGGGCTTGCGCGTGCGGTCAAGCAGGTCCTGGGTGATGCGCTGGAACTCGGCGCGGGTCAGCTGCTCGTCGAGGAACAGCGGGTTCTTGTCCGCGTCCACGGTGATGTAGGGCAGGTTGATCGACGTGGATTGACTCGAGCTGAGTTCAATCTTTGCCTTCTCGGCCGCTTCGCGCAGCCGCTGCATCGCCATCTTGTCCTTGGTCAGGTCGATGCCGCTGGTGCCCTTGAACTTGTCGACGAGCCACTCGACGATCCGGTCGTCCCAGTCGTCGCCACCCAGGTGGTTGTCACCGGAGGTGGCCCGCACTTCGACCACGCCCTCGCCCATTTCCAGTAGCGAGACGTCGAATGTGCCGCCACCGAGGTCGAAGACCAGGATGGTCTGTTCCTTGTCGGCCTTGTCGAGGCCGTACGCCAGGGCCGCGGCCGTCGGCTCGTTGATGATGCGCAGGACATTCAGGCCCGCGATCTGACCGGCGTCCTTGGTGGCCTGGCGCTGGGCGTCGTTGAAGTAGGCGGGCACGGTGATCACCGCGTCGGCGATGTCCTCGCCGAGGTAGCTCTCGGCGTCACGCTTGAGCTTCATCAGGACGCGCGCGCTGATCTCCGGCGCGGTGTAGTCCTTGCCGTCGATCTCGATCGACCAGTCAGTGCCGATTTGGCGCTTGACCGACCGGATCGTCCGGTCCACGTTGGTGACCGCCTGGTTCTTGGCCGGCTGGCCCACCAGAACCTCGCCGTTACGTGCGAACGCGACGACTGAGGGTGTGGTGCGCGATCCCTCGGAATTCGCGACGACTACGGGGTCGCCGCCTTCCAGGACCGCGACGACAGAGTTTGTGGTCCCGAGGTCGATTCCGACCGCACGAGCCATGGTTGTTCCTCCTGCTTGTTGTACTTCGTCTGTTTCGTGTACTTCGTCTTGTGAGCGAACCCGGCTCAAGTCTGCTCTTGGCGCTGTCGCCAGTCAACTCGTAGTTGAGCAGATGTCACTCAAGTTGTCGAACATGCCAACGGCGGCCGCGGCGAAATTGTTCCCCGCTTGCTCCCGGGATCAGCAGCCGGGACCGGGCGAGACGCCGACCTCGGCGGGTCGGCGCCGGAGGCCGCCGGACGCGTCGGCGTCGATGACACGCAGGCCGTATCTGGACACGATCACCTGTGCCAGCACGGTGCACACGACCCACACCCCCAGTGCGATGCCGATGTGGACGATCCCGCGGCTCTCGCGGCCCAGCATCGGACCGATCGCGGCGGGCAGCTCCCGCCAGAGGAACCTGTGCTCGATGCCGCCGGTGGGATCGGCCACGTAGTACAGCGCATAGGGCAGCACGATGTGCGAAAACCAGACGCTCGTGATGCCGATGCGTTGGCGTTGCCGCCAGCGAACGATCAGAGGTGCGGTGGCCACCGGCAGCAGGACCGACACCAGGTTTCCGATACCGAGCCACGACACGATCGGTACGGCGACGTTGGGAATCGTGACGGCAAGGCGTGCCGGCTTCTCCAGCCACAGCGTCAATCCCGCCGCAACAGCCAATGTGGGAAGTCCGACGATCACCACCAGCGCGAGGTTCTTCACCACCAGGGTGCGCCACAGCGACGTTCCGTCGCGGAGCGCCTTGCCCACCCGGATGTGGTCAACGCCAAGCAGATTGGTCGTGGTGACGTCGGACAGGATGAACGAGGAGAAGTACGTGCCGACCAGGATCACCCAGTCCTGGTGGCGGTGCTGATGCAGCGGCTCGACGAGCAACCAGACCAGCGCCAGCACGAAGTTGGCGGCGACGCCGGACAGCCAGTGCCGCGGCGGTGTGAAAGCCCAGCGAACTTCAGCTGCGACAACCGATGCGAACGCGACGGCTGACCCTACTCTGCGAAACAAACCCGCTCCCGGCTCGAACAGCCCGCATACCGCCGACGACCACCTTAGGGCGATCAGCTGTGAGATAGCTGTGCCGTGCGTTATCACGGTGACAACAGGGTTACGTTGTTTCAGGCCAACTAGATCCGGTTTCGTCGACCATCGCGGTGTTCCCGTCGGCCCGCTATCTTTCGATCGTGGCCTCGACGGCCGCTGCCATGAGTAGGAGGATGACCCGATGCAGACATCAGTCGACGAGGTCGCGCCGAACGTATTCCGGCTTTCGACGTGGGTGCCCG
>JAVHWG010000244.1:0-17087 GCA_032159965.1 Mycobacterium sp. | reverse complement strand
GACGTATCCATTCGCCCCCGCAAGGAGTGGGCTCGGCTCTACGACGAGAACCGTTTCGCCAAGATCTGACGAAGGTGGGAAATCCCTTGCGCAGGAAACTCGGTCAGCAAGGGTGCGGAATGAACAGGCTCCAGCACACGTTCGGGGGTTGCCAAGAATACGGAGGCGGGGGATTGTCGCCTTCCCAAATAGTCGGAGAGACATTGCCCTGTCCGTAGTTGACGTAATTGTAGGTGTGGCAGACGTTCCAATCCCAGTTCGGTCTTCCGTCTGCGGGGGTGTTGAACCCACCGCCGTAGCCACCCCTGTCATCGCCGGGGCACCACTGATAGGGGCCGCCGGCGTTGGCGATTCCTGCGCCCAGGCCCAGACCGGCCAGTCCCAAAACGCCCGATACCACCACCGCCGTTGCCAGCCGTAATGGGATTCCTCGCCTCATGGTTGCGCCTTTCGCAGCTGTCGACCCGCCGGGCCGGTCAACGTGAAGTGTGCTGCAGCTGTCTTGGCAGATTCTTGGAGCGCGGTGATCGATGTCGTAGTGGCTTCGAGGTAAAAATCGCGGCGGCTTAATATCTCGCGGCTACCGCGGTGGGCACCTAACTTGAGGCGGTGCGCGACCTGAAGTCGATCGACGACGAGTTGGCGCTCGTCGCACAGGTACGGCGAGCGCTCCGGGAGGATGGCGGTGATCCATCGGCGTGGCAGGCCGACGCACTCCTTGACGAACGTCTGCGCGTTGCCGCGCGCGCAGAAGTTGGGGCCGCGCGGTGATCGGGTGCCAGGATCGGTGACGTGACTACGAAGGTCGACGTCGCCATCATCGAGACCTCCGGACTGGGCGATCGCAGTTACGTGGTGACGGGTGGGGGCGTCGCAGTCGTCATCGATCCGCAGCGCGACATCGACCGGGTGCTCGACGTAGTTGCCGAAGGCGGCACTCGCATCAGCCATGTCCTCGAAACCCATGTGCACAACGACTACGTATCAGGCGGGCTCGCCTTATCGCGTGCAACGGGCGCCGAGTACGTGGTTCCGGCGGGTGACGAACTGGGCTATCAGGCAAGGCGAATCGCCGACGGTGACGTCATCGACGCCGGCACCTTCACGCTGCGTGCTCTGCACACACCGGGGCACACCCCACACCACATCAGCTACGCGCTCATCAACAGCGACGGCCGAACCGTGGCGGTGTTCTCGGGCGGGTCGATGCTGTTCGACAGCACCGGCCGCACCGATCTGGTCGGACCCGAGCACACCCGCTCACTCACTGTCGCGCAATACTATTCGGTCCGCCGACTGGCTGACGAGTTGCCCGGCGACACCGCGCTGTTTCCCACCCACGGCTTCGGTAGCTTCTGCGCCGCGGGAGCGGCCGGCCGGGACGCATCGACCATCGACGAGCAGCGCGACTCCAATCCCGCGCTCACCCAGAACGAGCGGCAGTTCGTCGACGAGCTGGTAGCCAACCTCTCCGAGTATCCGGCCTACTACGCCCACATGTCAGTGATCAACGCCGACGGACCGGCCGACGTCGACCTCTCCGTGGCCGAGCCCGTGGACACCGACGAACTCCGTCGCCGCGTCGAGGCGGGCGAGTGGGTGGTGGACCTGCGGCAGCGGACCGCCTTCGCTGCGGGGCATCTGCGCGGCAGCCTGGGCTTCGAACTGGCCGACTCGTTCGTCACTTATATTGGGTGGCTTTACCGATGGGGGGCGCCGTTGACGCTGATCGGCGACGACGAGAACCAGATCGCGGACGCCACGCGCGAACTCGTACGCATCGGCATCGACGACGTCGACGGTTCCGCCACGGTCGAGTCTGACAGGTGGAGCGAAATCGATGCGCTGTCCAGCTATCCGGTAGCCGATTTCAGCGCGCTTGCCGCGACCGACGACCGTGACGGTCTGCAGATTCTCGATGTGCGCCGCGCCGACGAATTCGCTGAAGGCCATGTCTGGGGAGCGGTGAACATACCCGTGCATGAACTGCTCGACCGATTGGCCGAGCTGAACGACAAGAAGATCTGGGTGCACTGCGCGAGCGGTTACCGTGCTTCGGTCGCGGCCTCTCTGCTTGACGGAGCGGGCAAAGAGGTGGTGCTGATCGACGACAACTTTGACCACGCAGTCGAACTCGGTCTCACCGCTTGACCGCGGTGCGGGGTCAGATCATGTATTCGAGTTGGAGCTGTCCTTCTTTTTCATCCGCGTGCGCAGCGCCGAGCACGGTTTCGGCGACCCGCCTGGCCTGCACCCGCAGCTCCGGCACCGCGATGGTCTCCCAATAGGTACCTCGCAGCATCGGACCCAGCGCGAGTAGCCACGGCGAACGTTCCCCCGTATCGGTCACCACGGTGTGGTCGGCTTCCACGCAAACGCCCATGTCCGTGGCGTCTGCGCAAATCGCGCCCCGGCGCAGCAGATTCTGCAGCAAGACCGACTGGGTGGCCGAGAACCTCGTGGAAGGTCCGGTGGCGTTGATGACGAGATCGGCCGTCAGCGGTTCGCGATCCTCGAGCTCGACGACGATTTGGTTCTCGGCCGCATGAAGTTTGGCAATGCTGGCCGCGTGAACCTGAAGCTGCCCGGTGAGCTGTGCGCTCGTGATCTGGGAATGGATATCCGGTGCGATGCGGTGGCGGAACACATTCCAGCGGGCGGCGTAGTCCTTCGCGAACGTCACCCTTTCCTCGCGGCTGAAGCGGCTCCAGATGCGTTGTGTGTGCGGGCGCAGTTTGTCGACGATGATCGCCGGATTGGCATCTCGCTCGTGCAAGATGGCGCAATGCTCGTGGATGAGTCTGAGCAATTCGTCGAGTCCCAGGTCCGCGAGATCGACACCTTGTGGCGGGAAGTCCTGATACTCGATGCCGCGAAAATGCGAATGTGGAAACCAGCCATGCCGCGAGACCGCGTGAATGCTTCCAAGCCAGCCTATTTCGCGCAGGGTGACGATCGCGTCGACCGACGTCAGGCCTGTGCCCAGGATGACGACGCTGCCGTCGTCTTGCGGCAGGCGTTCCTCCCACGCCTGCCATGGATTGCCGACCCAGGCCGGGTGAGCGGTAAGTGCCTCGGCGCCGGGCAGGAGCGCGGGCGGTTCATTGCCGGTTGCCAGCACAACGCGGTCGGCCTCGAACGTCGATCCATCGGAGAGGCGCACCAGGCATCCGGCGTCGATCGGCTCGACGTCGGTTGCTTGGCCGACGACGAATTCAGTTGTGACAGGCGACATGTCACCCGACCCCTGCAAATGGTGTTGCACGATGGACCGCAAGTAGTCGCCGTAGATTTGGCGAGGAATGAAGCGCTCGCGCAGCTCGGTCGCGGGTGTGAGTTCGAACTCCGAGCGCGTGCGTAGCCATTGCAGAAAATGATCGGGCTCATGAGCAAACGCGGACATGTTCCGTGCCGCGACATTGAGCAGGTATTCCGGGCGCCGTATTCCGTATGCGATACCCCGCCCGGCCGAAGGCTCATGATTGATCACGACGATGTGCAGAGGGTCCTCGGCGAGCCTCGCGATGTTCACCGCGCTCATCGCGCCGCTGAAGCCTCCCCCGACCACCACGATGCGCGCGGGGCGCAGTTCCTGCCTCGGCGTGGCGAATTCAGGCTCCGGCAGCACCGCTGCCACCGAGCCGGGAGACAAGCTCGGGAGGGTTGTAGTTCGCAGAGCGGTTGTACGGCAGCTTGGACAGCGCTGTCGCCATCGCGCAGGTGTTGCTCACCGCGGCAAACGTGAGTCCGCCACCGATTGCGGCGGCCAACCACTTGAGTTTCGGGACGAAGACACTGCCAACGACGGAGGACAGCACGATCGAGCCGGCAACCAGTCGCACCTGCCTTTCGAGATCCCAACGTTGTCTGCCGCGGTCCACTTCGAACCCGTTGTCCTCCCAGTCCATGAGGCCGCCCTTGAGGACGGATCCCTGGTCTAGGCCCGCGCCCCGCAATAGCTGCTCAGCCTGCGAGGCACGTTGACCTGAACGGCACACGAAGACGACGTCCCCATCCAGGCGGTCGATGATCTCGGCGCGGCGCTCGCGGACGAGGTCGAGTGGGACGTTGTATGCGCCTGCGATGTGCGCGGTTTCGAACTCTGCCGGGCTCCGCACATCGAGAAGGCGAGGAGGCATGTCGGAGTCCAGGCGGCTGCGAAGCTCAGTCGCAGTGACGGTGGCGGCAGTTGTTGCGCTCATGAACGCTCCTTTCGGCTGAAGTTCGGCGCCGTCATTTGAGTCCCACTACTGTTACCCAGGTCAGACGCGCACAAGCCAATTAGAATCAGGACGCATGAAATGCTCCTGCCTCTTGGTATTCGCGGGAGAAGCCCTGCCCACTCAAGAGGAAAGACGTTCGACGGTGAAGGATCTGGCGCGATCGCGTGCCGACATCGCGCCCCACACGCCATGTGTCTCAGGGGTGTTCAGCGCATGCTCACGGCAGTGCGTCACTACGGGGCAATCCCGGCATATCTGTTTCGCCCGCTCCTCTCTGGTCCGCAATCCGGACCGCCCGTAGTCCTCTGGAAAGAAGAGCTCTGGTGCCGCTTCGCGGCATCTGCCATGCGCTTGCCAGTTCCAGTCGTCTACCAGAGGTCGTGGATAACGCTCGCGGCGGCGCGACGTCGTCATCTCATCAGCTCGCGACGGCGATTTGTGTTCGCGGACTGATCAATCCACCCCACACCGCGGACGCTGCGAGGTCGTTTGCTGCAGCTCCCGCGGTACCGCTCGCCAGCGCCACGAGGGCAGCGGCGAGGCTGCCGATACCGATTCCAGACTCGCCAACGGTGGCAACGAGTTCGCCGAATGCGTCCTCGGGCGTGCAACCGCGCAGCCCCACCAGAATGCCGACGGCAATGTCGATGACCGTCCGGGAACTGCCACGAGGGTGTGCGCTGTATCTCATGCTGCAATGATCACCAGTTGACACGGCGGTCGACCAGACATCAGCGCACCGTGATCCGGATGCGCCCCCCGCCGAGGTTTCCTTCCGTCGCTTCGGATCTGGTTGAGCGGAATGAGCCCGGGAGCCTCCGCTGGAGGCGTATCAGGCGTCAGCCGACGGGCCGGCCACAACGTTTGATGGGCGGCCGCCGTCGGAGTAGATGCTGATCTGCTTCGCGGCGACGGCCCATGCCCGCTCCCATGCACCTGCCGAACTCCCCGCGACATGAGGGGTGAGCAGCAGCCCGGGGGCCGACCACAGCGGGTGTCCCGGTGGCAGCGGCTCCGGGTCGACGACGTCGAGAGCGGCACGCAGCCGGCCCGACGTGAGCTCGGCGAGGAGTGCCTCGGTGTTAACGGCACCGCCCCGTCCGGCGTTGACCACCACGGCACGGTCGGGCATCTTGGCCAAGAACTCGGCATCGATGATGTGGTGGGTCGTGTCGTCATCGGGCAGCATCGCGACAACTGCGTCTGCGCGTGGCAGCAGCGCCTCGACGTCGCTCATCGCGTGGACGCCCGGCCTGGCGCGCCGTCCGACGAGCGTCACCTCGGTCTCGAACGGCGTGAGCCGGGCGGCGAGATTGACCGCCAAATCGCCGGCGCCGAGCACCACGACCCGCTTACCGATCAAAGTGTCGGTGTTCTTCGGCCGCCACGAGCCCTCGGACTGCTGCTGATGGAACAACGCCAGATCCCGGTAGATTGCCAACAGCACGGCGACGACCCACTCGGCCGACGAACCTCCGTGTGCTCCACGTGCGTTGGACAACATGACTCCATCGGGCAGGTACTGAAGCCACTGCTCGTATCCGGCGTTGAGCGTCTGCACGAGGCGCAGGTCCGGCAGATCGCCGAGCCTGGCTCCCACCGCCGCGGCGTTTTCGTATCCGACGACCACCACCTCCGCGTCGGTGTGCCCAGGCGGCCAGGGATCGCCCGGTTCGTAACGGATGGCCTCGAGATTCGTAGAGGAACCCAGCACGTTCACGCCGAGATCGGTCGGCACGAAGACTTTCACCAGCCTCAGCGTACAGTCGGCCGTATCACATGAACAATCTAACTACTCGACAGGCTACGGCGCCAACGGATTTGGGCCAGCCGACGACGAGACCGCGATCCGCGGCTAGCGCCGGCGCGGCTTACTTCCACGCGAACACCGGTTGCTCGAGCCGATCGACCGGGTCATCACGGCCTTCCAGGCACAGCCACCGCAGTTGCAACAGCACAGCACCCGTGGGGGCGTGGATGAGGTCGTTGCCCAAGGGGATCTGCACCACCGGACGTGGACTCTCGGGGATGGCGATGAACCGCGGCGAATCCTCACGTTGCAGTTGGTGTAGACCCACGCGGTAGACGGCCACCACCTCGTCGGGAGCAGGACGCGGATCGAGCCGTCCGCCGCCCCAAATGACCACCGGGGTAATGACATAACCGGATCGCGTCGGGTAGTCGTCGAGCAGGCCCAGTAGGGCCGACGCGGGAAGGTCGATACCGACCTCCTCGTGAAGTTCCCGAAGTGCGGCGTCGACAGCGGATTCGCCCGGGTCGAGGCGGCCGCCGGGGAGCGCCCATTGTGCGGGGTGAGAGGTCAGCCGAGAAGCTCTGCGGCACAACAGGAAAGCGGCACCTCCGGACACGTCGACCATGCGGCCGTCGAGGCCGGCCTGGGGCATTGGCCGTCCGGCGATCCACTCCTCTACCGGTGCCGGATCGACCCTGTCCTCACCATCCTGGGAGTCCACGAGCACCACGGCGACCGCGGCACGGCGCTTCGTCGGATCGGTGACGGTGCGGCGGTTGTGACTGTCGAGGCGCGCCTGGATCTGCGCGCGCAGCGCCTCGTCGTAGGTGATGCTCACTGCTCGACGATAGGCCTCGCGCAATCATCGTCAGGGATGAGCGGCAAGGAACGTCTCGTTCGGCAGACCGGCGGTGAGCTCTTCCACGTCGAAGGGCCGGTCGAGACGGGCACGAAGCTTCGCGCGGTCGGTCAGAAGGCTGATCTCGAGCGTCTGGCGAGCCAGCAGGCGGGCAATGCGCGGGTACAGCCGGCGCATCATCGCCCGTTCCGCTCGACTGCATCGTGCAGCGCAGTAGCCGACGTGGCCGATCTCGTCGGTGAGGATCTCGCTATAGAGATCCCCGATACGCGCGGCCACCGCCGGCTCGTCGGCGAATAATTCGATGCCGATGCGGCGCAACTCGTCGAACATCACGCAGCCCGCCATTTCTGCCGCGCCGACGAACAGGAACCCGAGGCGCTCAGGGAGGAACACGTTGATTTTGACGAACTGCCGCATCACGAGCGGCGGCGGGACCACTTGGAACGGCAGACCGAACATGTCCAGCACGTATCCGAGAAGTCGCGTGTGGTAGTGCTCCTCGAGTTCCATGTAGACCCGTTCGGGCGGTGTGTCGTCGCCACTGTTGAACCCGTAGGTCTCTCCAAGGCCCACACCGAACCGCTCCGCCTGGTTCAGTTTGGCTGTGGCCAAAAGGAACAACATCTTGTGGTCCAGGCCGGGATCGGGGCGACGGCGGCGTAGGTTACGCATGAAGACGCTCCGGTCGATGGGATGCGCCGAGCGCACCGGGTCCGCCTCCAAACCTCCGAAGAAGTCGTCGCGGCTGGCCAAGCGTCTGTTCAGCAAGTCGGCTTCGCCGTCGCGACGCTCCAGGTACACCCGGTAACCGTCTATGCCCGTGCCGTTCATCGTGCCTCCATTCCGAGAACAATCGTGGTCACATAACGCTCCATGAGGGCCGCGCGGGCCCTGGCCGGGCTCGTATCGACAGCCAGCAACGCGAACAACCCCGTGAGAAAGAACACGCCGAGCTCTGCGGCATCCGCTTCACGGGCTACCTGTCCCGCATCTTTTGCTTCCGCGATGGCAGAGACTACGAATTCGGCCAGCGGATGCCGACTCAGTTCGTCTTCTACTGGCCGCGTCGAAGAAAAGTGCAATCCCAGCATGTCGCGAAAAAACACCGGGCCGAGTCTTCGCTCGGCCGCCAGCACGTCGCGCACCAATAACGAGAGGGTTGACGCGAGATCGGTTGGCTCCCCGCGCTTTTTAGCCAGCCGGGCCACGATCTTGGTTTCCTCGGCTCGCTCTGCCTCCACCACCACATGCTCTTTGGTGGGGAAGTGGAAGTAGAACGTCCCCCTCGCCACCCCGACAGCCGCCGCGATTGTGCTGACGTCGGCACCGGCCAACCCGGACCGGCTGATCTCGGCAACGGCCGCATCGAAGAGACGCGATCGAGTCTCGAGTCTCTTGGCCTCCCGCGCACTCACCGACACCGGAGTCGCGGTGAGGTTCGGCGAAGACACGCCACGACCGTACGTTATGTCGCTGGCAGGCGTCAATGACAGGCGTCAGTGAGCCGAATGCCTATAGATCAGCGACGGAGGTCCCACTGGCCGAAATCGGCGGCAAGGACGTCGTCCACGTCCACGTGAGTGCCACCCATGACGACGCCGGGGCTCGCAGGTGTGTTGACCACCGATTGAAAAAGCACTGCTCTGGCCTCGCGCTCGCCGTTGGACCACGCCCGTGTCTGCCAGACCCACCAGTGCCCGGCGCTGGTCGAGCGCCCGACTACACCGTCTTGTATCGCCCACGCGCCTGCGCGGGCATGTCCGTAGATGCCGGTGCGGCCTACGCCCAGGATCGAGTTGATCCCTCGAAGCCACTGCACGGCAACGTTTTTCCATACATTGGCGTCGATGTCCTCATCGACGCTGAAGAAGATCGGTGCCGAATCTCCACCGCCCGCGGCGCCATGCAGCCGCAGCGCGGTCTGAGCGTCTGCCACGCCTCCCTCGTACCCGCGCGTGAAGTCCGATGGGTCGGGCCACCCGGGTTTGCCGTACTGGTAGCAACTGACGACCTGAAGACCCGCCGCGCGCAGTCCGTCGGCGTACTCGCGGGTGACCGGCTTGAAATCGAAGTCTGCGCCCCGCCGCAATTCGGACACGTAGACAAGTGCCCCGTCAAACCCGCCGGCCTTGATCTGACCCGGTGAGACCAGTCGCTCCGTGAAGTCGATCAGCCGGGTGGCGGCAGCTGATGCCGTCGGCCCGACGATGGTTGCGGCAGCCGTGCCCAGACCTAAGAGCGCTGGTGTCGCGGATACGTACTTGAGGACGTCGCGTCGTGAAACGGATCGCGGTCCGCCGCGACGAGAATCGACCACGGCGCGATCGTAGCAATCGCGTCGGGCCACGACTGTGCGGTTTTGTATGGAAAACGCCGCGCGCGGCGTATGAGAGCGCACAATCGCGTCATGGTCGACAGACCGCCGCTGGATACGTCAACTCGACTCGCCATCGAACGCACCCGCCTGGCTCACGAACGCACGCTGATGGCGTGGATCCGCACCAGTACGTCGCTGATCGCTTTCGGTTTCACGATCTTCAAGTTCTTCCAGTACATGGCGACAGAGGAGCACCGGCGCCCCGTCGTGAGCCCGTGGATCGTCGGGATGCTGATGATCGGGTTGGGCCTGGTCGCCTTGGCGCTGGCCTGGCTTCAGCATCGTCAGGCGATGAAAGCGCTGCGGGTGGAGGGCGGCGAGATGCCCTACTCCATTTCCTCGATCATGGCCGGCCTGATCGCGGTGCTGGGAGTGGTAGCGCTCGTCGTAGTGATCGCGCGGCTGTAGCGGCCGCGTCGAACGGCGCATGGACGGCGAAACTGCCTGTGCCAGCGTGTAATGCGGCTATGAAGGGGCGCAGGTCGATAGCCCGGACGACCGCGGCGATTGTGTTCGCGTGGCGCCGCCGACGGCGTACCGCGCTTGTCATGAACCCAAAGACGAAACCCAGAACGAAGAATCCGCGTGCGTGGCGCTTGTCTCGCCGCACGATGGCGGACGCGACGAATCCACCTGTTGCGCCGGTGAGGGCTACCGCGCTGAGCACGAGCATCAGATGTGCCGATCCGAGCGGCCCCATGTCGCAACCTCCGGGGCCGTGGTCTGGGTAGGCCGCTTGCGCGATCCAATCACCCTCGGCCCATGAACGACATCGCCTGCCCACTTTCGTGACCGAAGCGAGCGCTAACCGTTAACACTCCGGTGCGGTCAGGCGGAGCGGTAGCTGGCGATCTCGATCAGATTGCCGTCAGGATCGCGGCAGTAGTGCGACGTCATCGGCCCGAGTGCTCCTGTCTTGCTCACCGGGCCCTTCGTGATCGTGACGCCGCAACTCCTCAAGTGCGCGCCGATCTGCTCGGCGGTGGCATCGGCAATGAAGCAGAGATCCTGCGAGCCGGGCGAATCAACGTCACCAGTCTCCCAATTCGGCGCACCGCTGGGCCGCAGGTTTAGCTTCTGATTGCCGAACAGAAGCGCCAGCCGTCCGTCACCGAAGACTTGTCGGCGCATGCCGAGCACCCTTTCGTACCAGCCCGCGATGACGTCGACGTCTCGGCAGTTCAGGACGACGTGATCGATTCGGTCGATGATCAGCGGCACATCTCGACGCTACTGCCAGATCGGATCCCCCTGGTTCGCCAGGTGTGGTTAGTGTGAAACCGTGGCCGGCCGAACGTTCAGTGACGGGTGCGTGGGCACGGCGCCGTGGAGAGGCGGGCGACCGGACGCCTGCATGCGTGGGACGCGGTCGATCTTGTGAGCGCGGACGGCACCGAACAGCATTCGCCCGCAGTGGTTTTCGCCTCGGGGGGCGAGGTGGGCCGCGATCTCGCTCGCGTGGATTGGGGCGCCACCCCGCTCGGGCCGCCGGCGGCGTGGCCGCAGAGCCTGCAGACGGCGGTGAGCATCCTGCTGTCGTCGCGGTTCCCGATGTGGATGGCGTGGGGGCCCGAGCTGACGTTTTTCTGCAACGCCGCCTACCGGCGCGACACTCTGGGCCGCAAGTACCCGTGGGCGCTGGGCCGGCCCGCAGGTCAGGTCTGGGCGGAGATCTGGGATGACATCGGTCCGCGGATCGAACAAGTGCTCTCGACGGAACAGGCCACCTGGGACGAGGCACTGCTGCTGTTCCTGAACCGATCGGGCTATCCGGAGGAGTCGTATCACACGTTCTCCTACAGCCCGTTGCGCGACGACGACGGCCGCGTCGTCGGCATGCTCTGCGTAGTCAGCGAGGACACCCAACGCGTCATCGCCGAGCGGCGGATGTCGACGCTGCGCGACCTGGGTTCTGACCCCAGCGTCATCCGCACCGAGGAGGAGATGCTGGCCTTCGCTCATCGCCAGCTCGGCGACAACCTCCGCGACCTTCCGTTCACCCTGACCTACCTGTTCGACGAGTCTGGGACCGCGCGTCTGGCGGGAAGCAGCGGCATCCCCGCGGGGCACCCGGCCGCAGTGCCTGCGCTGGGCGCTGACACCGACACGCTGTGGCCGGTGCACAAGGCCGTACTCGGCGAGTCGGCTCTGGTCGCAATCGACGGGAATTCGTACCCGGACCTGCCGACGGGTGACTGGTCCGATCCGCCGACGCAAGCGCTGCTGGTTCCGCTTCTGCATCAAGGTGATTCACCCAGTGGGTTTCTGGTGGCGGCGCTGAACCGGTATCGCCCGCTGGATGACGCCTATCGCGGTTTCGTCACCCTCGTCGGCGGACACATCGCGGCAGGAGTCGGCAGCGCGCGCAGTTACCACGGGCAGCAGCAGCGCGCGGAGGAGCTGGCCGAACTCGACCGTGCCAAGACCACCTTCTTCTCGAACATCAGTCACGAGTTCCGCACCCCGCTGACGTTGATCCTCGATCCGGTGGCCGAGTTACGCGCCCCGACAAGCGGGGTGGACGAGCGGACCCGCCGAGAGCTGGACGTGGTGTGGCGCAACGGGTTACGGCTGACCAAGCTGGTCAACGCGCTTCTGGACTTCTCTCGCATCGAGGCCGGTCGGGCGCAGGCGCATTACGAACCGCTCGACCTCGCGGCTTTCACCGCCGAGCTTGCCAGCGTGTTCCGGTCGGCGATCGAGCGGGCCGGATTGGCGTTCACCGTGGACTGCGCACCGATGGATGAACCTGTCTACATCGACCGCGACATGTGGGAGAAGGTGGTTCTCAACCTGCTGTCGAACGCCCTTAAGTTCACCTTCGACGGAGCCATCACGGTTTCGGCGCGACGCGAGGGGGCGGCCGCGATCGTCACTGTCGCCGACACCGGGATCGGCGTGCCCGCAGCAGAGATGCCCCGGCTCTTCGAACGGTTCCACCGCATCGAGACTGCGCGCGCCCGTTCCAACGAGGGCAGCGGTATCGGGCTGGCCCTGGTCCAGGAGCTCATCGGCCTGCACGGTGGCACCATCGACGCCCAGAGCACAGAGGGCGTAGGCACCACCTTCAGCATTCGAGTGCCGTTCGGCCACGCGCACCTGCCCGCGGAGTTCGTTGCCTCGGCGGCCGGTGCCCGGAGGGCTTCGGGAATCGCGGAGCCTTTTGTGCAGGAATCCCTACGGTGGTTGCCCGCTGATGGCGTATCCGAGACCGAAGAGGCCGAGTTCACGGTCGGCACTGACACCGCGGCCGCGCCTGCGCCGGAGTCGGGCGTCGCGACGCACGTACTCGTGGCCGACGACAACACCGACATGCGTGAGTACCTGGTCCGGCTGTTGCGCGGCGTGGGCTACCGCGTCGACGCCGTCAACGACGGGCAGCAAGCGTGGGACGCCATCCGCGCCGAGCTGCCCGACCTGGTCATCAGTGACGTGATGATGCCTCGCATGGACGGGCTCGCGCTGGTGGCGGCCCTGCGCAACGATTCACGCACCGCCGCGGTACCGGTGTTGCTGTTATCTGCCCGCGCCGGCCAGGAAGAGTCCATCGAAGGTCTGCATGCCGGCGCCGACGACTACCTGGTCAAACCTTTCGTCGCGGCTGAGCTGCTCGCGCGCGTTAGAGCCAACGTAGAACTCGCCAGGCTGCGCAATCACCACGCCCGTTGGCGCACCGCGCTGGTCGACTCGATACAGGAAGCCTTCTTCGTCTGCGACGAGCGCGGCACGGTGATCGAGATCAATGCCGCCTTCGCTGCCATCCTCGGTTACGGCGCCGACGGCCTGCCCTACGAACCACTCCATCCGTGGTGGCCTTCGCCCGACACGGACCCCGACGCCCACCGGCAGATGGGTGAGGCCTTCGCCGAGCTGCTCGACCAGCCGCGCGGCACCATCACTGCGCCGGTCACCCATCGCGACGGTCACCGGTTGTGGGTCACCGCCACGTTCAACCACGTACAGGACCCGGACACCGGCCGGCAAGTCATGGTCGGCACGTTTCGCGACGTCACCGCCGAGCATTACACCGTGCAGCGCCAGACCGCGTTGGCCTCGCTCAATCAGCAGCTCGCATCGGCGGACACTCTCGACGACGCGGTGCGTGGGGCCGCCGAAGAACTGTGCGGCATTTGGCGGGCCCGCCGTGTGGTCGCCGCCATCCTGCCCGCCGACAGCGGCGTGGCCGCCGCCGTACCCGACGCGGTCTGCGTCGGAGAACCCGCACAGTGGGCCGATCTCGCTCCGCGCACGCAGCGGGTGATCAACTCACTGCGTGACAGCGCGCTGCTGAGCGCCGACACAGACGAGCCCGGCATCGCAGGCATCGCTCTGCAGCATCCGCACGGAGTACTCGCGGTGTGCATCGAGCTCGCCGAGCGCAGGCCGTTCACCGCGGAGGACCACACACTTCTCGCTGTGCTCGCCGGGCGCCTCGGTCAGGGACTGCAGCGGGTTCATCAGGTCGATCAGCAACGCGAGACCGCCTTGGCACTTCAGAACGCCATCCTCGGACCGGCGCTGTCCGGCGGGTTCGCGGTGCGCTACCAACCGGCAACGCGACCGCTGCAGGTCGGCGGGGATTGGTACGACGTGGTGGATCTGGACGATGGCCGCATCGCGTTGGTCGTCGGCGACTGTGTCGGCCACGGCCTGGCCGCGGCGGCAGTCATGGGACAAATCAGAAGCGCCTGTCGCGCTCTGCTTCTGGAGCACCCGAGCCCCGCGGCTGCGCTCGAGGCGCTGGACCGGTTCGCCGCGCGGCTGTCGTCCGCGCGGTGCACCACCGCATTTTGCGCGGTGCTCAATCCCGAAACCGGTGAGGTGGTGTATTCGAGCGCGGGCCATCCTCCGCCGATCCTGGTTGACGGTGACCGCACGACCCGGCTTCTCGACGGCGCCCGCGGCATGCCGCTTGGGCTGCCGTTCGACCGTCCACGACCCGAGGATCACGCCACGATGCCGCCGCGGGCGACCCTTGTGCTTTACACCGACGGGTTGGTGGAACGTCGTCGTGAGCCGCTCGATCGGGGCATCGCCCGCGCCGCCGGAGTCGTTCAGGACAACCGCGATACCGATCTCGACGAACTGGCCAACCAGATCATGTCGGGGCTGGCGCCCAGCAGCGGGTACCAGGACGATGTCGCCCTGCTTCTGTACCGGCAGCCCGCACCGCTGGAAATCGACTTCGCCGCTGACACAAGCCATCTCGCTCCGGTGCGGTCCGCATTGCGGGGATGGCTGACACGCGCGGGAGTCGGCTCCGATCAGGCGATGAATGTCCTCATCGCCGCGGGGGAGGCCCTCGCGAACGCGATTGAACACGGGCACAGGCACCGCCCGGGCGGCGCGGTCAGTCTGCGCGCCGTCGCTCTCGACGATCGACTGCACTTGACAGTCATTGATTCCGGTTCGTGGAAGCCCCCGGACTCGGTGGTCAACAACCTTCGGGGCCGGGGAATCAAGCTGATGCGGGCACTGATGCACGATGTCGAAATCGAATCGCGCCACAGCGGCACCGTTGTTCGCCTCGACACAAGGATCGCCTGATGGCCACACCGCTGAACCTCGACATCGACCGACGTGACGACGGCACAACAGTGCTCGTCGCGACGGGCGAACTGGACCTCAGTAACGTCGACGTCTTCACCCACGCTCTCGCCGACGCGGTCGCCGAGAAAGACAGCGGCGTCGTGGCCGTTGACCTGAGCCGAGTCGAATATCTCGACAGCGCGGCCATCAACGCGCTATACGGGCACACCGATCAGATCCAGCTCATCGCGAATCCACTTCTCATGCCTGTGCTGACCATCAGCGGCCTTGCAGACGTCGTCCCGGTCCAGCCAGCTGGGCCGAGTTCCTAAGCTGCAGAAGAACTCCGGCAAGTTATCACGCAGACGAGCCCGGGTCGCACAGGCGACCCGGGCTCGATCTACGAGCTAGGGACTAGACCCCGCGGCCTGGCGTGGTGGCTGGGCCAGCGGTGGGGTGCGTATCGTTGCGGCGCTTCAGGCCCGCAAGGCCGCCAAGTCCGAGAAGGCCCAGCAGGCCCCACAGACCGGTCTTGTCGCTATCGTGGTCACCGTTGTCGTCACCGGCAGCCAAGGTTGTTGTCGTGGAAGCCGGAGCCGGTGCAGCGGTGGCGGCGTGTGCAACGCCTGCGCCGCCAAACAGCAACGCCCCGGTGGCAGAAATTACCGCGACAGTTTTACGCATTTTACTCCAATGATGATTGGCCGAAAGAACGACCGAAACTGAAATGGGCCATCTGCTCAAGCCCAACTTGAAAGACGGCGGTGTCGACCGCCGTATTTAGGTTTACCCGGGCACGACGACCCTGAAACAGATAATCGAGAAAAGATAGTCGCCCTCCTCCACACTCGGAGAAGGGCGACTACTTGGAACGCCTGATGTCCTTCTTGGCGGACTCAGTTCTTGTTTGCTCGCGCGGTTCGGCGGTTCTGCTTCTCGATATCGGCGAGCTCCTCTACGCGATCTGCCTGCGCGCGCTTGCGCACCGCTTCCCCGCGTTTCTCCGCAGCGTCGTCCAGTTTGGACTCTGCCGCGTCGGTGGCCTTCTCCTCAGCCGCCCGGATTCTGGAATGATCTTGACGGTTGGCGGCCTCGGCCGTCTTCCTGCGTTGCCGCGCGACGTCCTCCGCCTGCTTCTTCGCGGCGGCCGTGCGCTTTTGCGCCGCCTCGTCGGCCTCGCGCTTGCGCTTCTCGGCTGTGGCGCGCGCCTCTTTGGCTTCCTGCTCAGTTGCCGCACGCGCCTCGTCGATGTCCGTGACTACTTCTTTCTGCGTGGCCTCCAGTTTGGCGTCCGCCTGCTCGCGCACCTGGGTGGCGTCCGCGTCAAGCTTTGCGGCGCGGCCGAGCACAACACTGCGCTGGGCGAGTGCGGCGCCTCGCCTCTGCAGTTCCGGGTCGCCCAGCAGTTTGCCAACGGTCGCGTCGACAACTCCCAGCGACCGTTCGTAAATCAACCGTGCTGGCGCCTCGGAGACGAGCCGGGCGGCCAGTTGGTCCTCGATCACGTGGAACGGGAACCGGGCAATCTGATATTGAAAGCGCAATATCGCGAACGGGATTTCTGCGATTTTCATTTCGGAGTTTCCTATCTTCGGCCGCTGCTCAGGGCAGATCGGCTGCGTCGGTTAACTTGTCGGCTTGTTGTCTGGTGCGTTCGGCCTCCGCGTGGGTGGCGGCGGCTACCTGGGTCGACGCCTGATGCTCTGCAGCGCCGTCGACGGCTTCCTGGGCCGCTCCGCTGATCTCCTCGCGCTCATCAGCTTTCGCGCGCTGAACCTCGATCTGCGCGTCGAGTTCTGCCCGCGTCTTCGCCCGGGCGGCTTCTTGTTGGGAGACCTGTTCTGCCACTCGTTTTTGGGCGGCTTCGTCGTTCCGTACCGCGTTCTCCGCGGTCGCCATCTGCGTGTTCGCCGCGATTTTCTTTTGGGTGGCTTCCGCCTGGGCTTCCGCTGCCTCCTCGCGCGCCTGCGCCGCCTCGGCGCTCGCAACGGCTTCCGCGCTGTTGGCATCCTGGCGGTCCCGGGCCTGGGTCTGCTCGAGTTGGCCCTCCGCGGTCAACGAGTCGTTCCCGGTCAACGCACCGGCAACTTCTTTCGCCTTGCCCTTGACCGTGTCGATCAAGCCCTTACGGGCCTGGCCGGCCATGTTTTCCTCAGTCATCTGAGTCTCCTGTTGATATACAAACGACCACCGCAAGACGCAGTGTCCGATGGGTTGTGAGATGTGCGGGGCTGCGGTGATGGAAGCGGTCGATTGCGCATTAGCTCATCGCTGACTTCGGGTGCGCAGCGGATTGGCCCCACGATTGACTTGGCTCCGATGGGTTCTGCGGACCAGTTGCTG
>JAVHWG010000231.1:0-3916 GCA_032159965.1 Mycobacterium sp. | reverse complement strand
AGATCAGCAGACGCACCTTGTCCGCGAATCCGCAACTGACGATATTGCGGTGCAGAATGCCGGCGAAGGTCCCGTCGCCGTGGCGAACCGCGGGGCCGTGCGCATCGGTGTTACCGCGTCCCTCTGGCCCGCTACCGCGACAGGTGTCGACGCCGACCACCTCGATCGACCGCCGCTCGGCCATCACGAGCTCCGCCAGTGAGCAGACACTGCGGCCGAGGTAGCACCCCACTTCAACGAACCGGCTGTGATCCGCGAAGTGCGCCACCGCCTCCTCTTGGGCGTCGCGCCACTGGAACCACCCCGGAATGTCTCGCCACGTGCGCACCGGCGTTTCGAATCGGGAGGCGAGGCTGGCTCTGGGCAGATCGGACATGACGTGCACCGTACTGATTTGGGTATGACATGACGATGGCAGACATACGGGCAGTCGTAACTCAGGCCGTTGAAGCGGCCGGTTCGGTCGTCGGCATCCGCTGGGGCACCGAAGAGCCACCCCATTCGGTGATCGACCGCGTCAACGAGGTGGAGATCCGTCAGTACCAGCAGCGCATCGCGGCGCAAACCAGCGTGGCGGCTGACGAAGTGTCGGCTCGCAGCACGGGATTTCGCCGGCTTGCGGGCTATATCTTCGGCGGCAATCGCGGTGACGCGAAGATCGCGATGACCGCGCCGGTGGCGCAGACCTCGGACGCCGCCAGGAAATCCACCATCAGCTTCTTCATGCCGGTGAAATGGACCATGGAGACGCTGCCCCGCCCCAATGACGACAACGTGACATTGGTCGAGGTCCCAGCGGAAACTGTGGCGGTATTGCGATTCACCGGGGACCGCAGCCCCGGCGCGGTCGAGCACCGGGTCGGGCAACTCCGTCAGGCCCTGAGCTCCAGCAACTACCGGCCGACCGGGCAAGCGCGGGCATGGTTCTACGACCCACCCTTCACGCTGCCGTTCCGCCGCCGCAATGAGGTCGTGATTCCGGTCGAAGCCGCTTAGTCGGCAATACTGGCGTGTGTGCCCCTGACGGACGCTGTGCTGGCCGGTGAACTCGCCGAGGCTGCCGGGCACCTGTTGCTCGGGGTGCGTGACGAGGTGGGGTTCGCCGACCCGTGGGAACTGGGTGCGGCCGGCGACAAACGGGCCAACAAGCTGATCCTGGACCGGTTGCGCGACGAGCGACCCGGCGACGGCGTGCTAAGCGAAGAGGCACACGACGATCTTGTCCGTCTGCGCAAGGACCGGGTCTGGATCGTCGACCCGCTCGACGGGACGCGGGAATTCTCCAGCCGGGGCCGCGACGACTGGGCCGTTCACGTCGCACTGTGGCAGCGGGGCGCCGAAATCACCGACGCGGCCGTCGCGCTGCCGGCCACCGGTGAGCTGTTCCGGAGCGACACCGTCACCGGTCCCGGCGGCACCTTTGCTGCCGGCCGACCCATCCGGGTGGCGGTCAGCACGACGAGGGCGCCGGGGTTGCTGTACCGCATGCGTCACCTCGTGGACCTCGAGGCGGTGCCCATAGGGTCGGCCGGGGCGAAGGCGATGGCCGCGGTCCGCGGCGACGTCGACGCTTACATCCACGCAGGCGGGCAGTGGGAATGGGACAACGCCGCTCCGGCCGGGGTGGTGCTCGCGGCGGGCATGCATGCGTCGCGTCTGGACGGCACGACGCTGCGGTACAACCAGCTCGACCCGTATCTGCCGGACTTCCTGATGTGCCGCTCCGAGGTGGCACAGTTGTTGCTGGAGGCCATCCGCCGAGCGTTCTGGTAGGACGCGCGCTTTACTCTCGACAGCATGCGATCGTGGACGGCTGCCCCGGTACCGGTTGTTCCGGGCCGCGGACCCGAACTGCGGCTATACGACAGCTCGGACCGTCAGGTCCGCCCCGTGACACCGGGCCGATCGGCCACGATGTACGTCTGCGGCATCACGCCTTACGACGCAACGCATTTAGGACACGCAGCCACGTACCTCGCATTCGATCTGATTCAGCGGGTCTGGCTGGACGCCGGTCACGACGTGCACTACGTGCAGAACATCACCGACGTCGACGACCCACTGTTCGAGCGGGCGCACCGTGACGGTGTCGGTTGGCGCGAGCTCGGCGACCGCGAAACAGAGCTGTTCCGCACCGACATGGCCGCGCTGCGGGTGCTTCCGCCGCGGGACTACGTAGCCGCCACTGAGGCCATCGGCGAGGTCGTCGAATTGGTGGAGAAGATGCTGGCGTCGGGCGCGGCCTACGTCGTCGACGATCCCGACCACCCGGATGTGTACTTCAGGGCCGATGCCACCGCACAGTTCGGCTACGAGTCCGGCTACGACCGCGAGACGATGAACCGGTTGTTCGCCGAGCGCGGCGGCGACCCGCACCGCCCCGGCAAGGCCGACGAACTCGATGCGCTGCTGTGGTCTGCGGCCCGGGAAGGGGAGCCCAGCTGGCCCGCACCGTGGGGCCGGGGGCGGCCGGGCTGGCACGTCGAGTGCGCGGCGATCGCACTCAGTCGGATCGGCACGGGACTTGACATTCAGGGCGGGGGTTCGGACCTCATCTTCCCGCATCACGAGTTCTCGGCCGCGCACGCCGAATGTGTCACGGGGGAACGGCGTTTCGCGCGCCACTACGTGCACGCGGGGATGATCGGCTGGGATGGGCACAAGATGTCCAAGAGTCGCGGCAACCTGGTGCTGGTGTCCGCGTTGCGCGCCGAGGGTGTCGATCCCGCTGCGATCAGGCTGGCGCTGCTGGCCGGGCACTACCGGGCGGATCGATCGTGGAGCGCCGGATTGCTCGACGAAGCGCACGCCCGGCTGGCCCGTTGGCGGCAAGCCGTCGGGGCTCCGGCGGGCGCCGATGCCACCGATGTCGTCGCTCGGGTTCGTCGATATCTCGCCGACGATCTTGACACGCCGAAAGCTGTTGCCGCCCTGGATGGTTGGGTCACCGACACGCTTGAGTACGGAGGGCGCGACGCGCAAGCGCCGACGCTGGTAGGAGCAATTGTCGACGCGCTGCTGGGCGTCGAGTTGTAGGTTCCATCACATGGGCTCCGTCAAAGACAAGGTTGTCTTCATCACTGGTGGCGCGCGGGGGATCGGCGCCGAAACGGCACGGCAGCTGCACGCCAGAGGGGCCAGTGTGGTGCTCACCGACCTCGATGAATCGCCACTTCACGACCTGGCGTCCGATCTCGGTGGCGACCGGGTGCTGACACTGGTCGCCGACGTCCGAGACATCGACGGGATGCGCGGCGCCGCCAGCCGCGCCGTCGACAGGTTCGGCGGCATCGACGTCGTCGTCGCGAACGCGGGGATCGCGACGTTCGGGTCGGTGCTGCAGATCGATCCGGAGGCGTTCAACACGCTGGTCGACGTCAACGTCACCGGGGTGTTCAACACCGTGAAGGCCACGTTGCCGTCGGTAATCGACAGGCGCGGCTACGTGTTGATCGTCTCGTCGATGGCCGCCTATGTTGCGGGTCCGGGCCTGGCGCCGTACTGCCTGGCGAAGGCCGGCGTCGAGCACTTCGCGAACGCGTTGCGCCTGGAGGTGGCCCACCTCGGCGTCGACGTGGGGTCTGCTCACATGTCGTGGATCGACACGCCCATGGTGCAGGAGAGCAAAGCCGAAGTCTCGTCTTTCAACGAGCTTGTGCAGTCGCTGCCGGGTCCGCTGCGGAAGACCACGTCGGTGAAGAAATGCGGCGAGGCGTTCGTCAAGGGAATCGAGGCCCGCAAGAGGCGGGTCAACTGCCCCGGCTGGGTGGACGCGCTGCGGATGCTGCGGCCCCTGCTGGCCACCCGACTCGGAGAGCGCGACCAGCGCAAGTCTGCCGCCGCGATCGTGGCGCAGGTGGACGCGGACGCCGCGGCGCTGGGCCGGAACCTGAGCGCGCGCACCGATGCGCTGGAG
>JAVHWG010000230.1:0-24256 GCA_032159965.1 Mycobacterium sp. | reverse complement strand
CTGACCAGCACCGAATTGCGGTCGATCGGTAGCGTTGGATTCGTGCACACCCGTGTGGCCGAGATGCTCGGCGTCGAGTTTCCGATCTGTGCGTTCAGCCACTGCCGCGACGTCGTTGCCGCGGTCTCCAATGCGGGTGGGCTGGGCGTTCTCGGCGCGGTCGCCCACACTCCCGAGCGGCTGCACACCGAGCTCACATGGATCGAAGAGCAGACCGGCGGTCGGCCATTCGGCGTCGATCTGCTGCTTCCGCCGAAATACGTCGGCGCCGAGGAGGGTGGGATCGACGCGGCGCGCGTCCAGGCGCTGCTTCCGGACGAACACCGCGCATTCCTGGAAGACCTGCTCGCCCGCTACGGGATCGAGGTGCCGTCTCAGGCCGGGCCCCGCGGGTCGATCAACGTGTCGCCGAAAGGATACGAGCCGCTGCTCGACGTCGCGTTCACGCACGACATCAAGCTGATCGCCAGCGCTCTGGGCTCCCCACCGGCCGACCTGGTGCAGCGGGCACATGCGCGCGACGTCGTGGTCGCCGCTCTGGCCGGCACCAAGGAGCACGCGGTGCGGCACGCCCGGGCAGGCGTCGACCTGATCGTCGCGCAGGGGACAGAGGCGGGTGGTCACACCGGGCAGGTGGCGACGATGGTGCTGGTGCCGGAGGTCGTCGACGCTGTCGCGCCCATTCCGGTGCTGGCCGCCGGCGGCATCGCGCGGGGTCGTCAGATGGCCGCCGCGTTCGCCCTGGGTGCCGAGGGCGTCTGGTGCGGATCGGTGTGGCTCACTACCGAGGAGGCCGAGACGCTCCCGGTGGTCAAGGACAAATTCCTGACGGCCACATCATCGGACACAGTGCGGTCGCGGTCGCTGACGGGCAAACCGGCGCGCATGCTGCGCACCGCATGGACCGACGAATGGGACCGCCCGGACACCCCCGACCCCCTCGGAATGCCGCTGCAGACCACGCTGACCAGTGACTCGCAGTTCCGCATCAACAGGGCCGCGAACAAGCCCGGTACCCGAGCGCGCGAGTTGGCCACCTACTTCGTGGGTCAAGTCGTGGGATCGATGAACACGGTCAAACCGGCGCGCAGCGTGGTGTTGGAGATGGTCGAAGAGTTCGCCGACACCATCGGACGGCTGGAGACCCTCACCGACTCGGACGCGTAGTCACAGCGCAGCCAGGTCGTCCCGGTCCTGAAGATCGATCAGTGCGTCGAGGTCGCCCAGACTCCGCAGCGTGTCGTTCAGGTGGGTGCATGTGCTGGTCCCGACGAACTCGGTGCGGATCCGCGGCCTCAACTCTGCGAGCGCCATGCCGCGCACACGCGCGGCGCTGCCCAGCGCGCCCGGGCATTCTTGCCACGGCAGGACATGGACGGCTGCCGTCAACTCGGTGATCGTCCGCCCCGCCAACTCCACCGTGCCGTTGACCGTGTACTCATGCACGACCGTCTCCACCGACGCGCCATCGACATGCGAATCGCGAAAGTGCGCGTCGAAGTCGACCGACTCGCCACGTCTGGGGTGCAGGTCGAGACGGCGCAACCGGCGCATGCTGTGCGGGGGCAGCGGGTCGACGGGGTGGATGCCGTCGGGGTCGCTGCGGATGAGGTCGGGTGCAGCAGGCCCGGGTGCGTTGGGCATCAGATTGTTCCTGCTGACGAACGACACCACCGAGGACGTGGGCGCAAATCCTGAGCAGATACCGGTCATCCGGTCGGCCACGCCGTCGCCGACCGGCAACTCCGCGCCACGAGTGATCAGGGCGTGCTGCGCCGCATAGCCGGAGACCAGTGACGCGCCCGGCCAGTCGTCGAGCAGGAGATGCAACAGAGTCGCACGCCCGGCCTCGTCGGCGAGCACGTCGGCGACGACGTTGCGAAATCCCGGACCGACGAGGCATGCGCTGAGCCGGTCGAGTCGGCGGTCGTCCGGTGTGGCGCTGATGCGCTGGATCACGCGATTGCTCAGGTGCGACCGCAGTTCACACTCGGCGCCGACCTCGACGGCTCCGGCCGGAGCGGTGCGAACGTCACGGGCCCGCAGATCGACGTCGACCTCGCCGGAGTCTGCCGCGTGCGTATCGATCGTGCTGGTTCGCCGCAGCGACCCCGGTTCCCGCGGTGGCCACGACGGGACCGGGTACTGCGGCCCGGCGAAGTCCGAGATGAACGGCACGACCTCCAGTGTGCTGCGTTGGACCCCGCGATCTGCATTCGGGTCGTGCGCGGGCCTGACGTAGCGTGACCAGGTGACAAGTGGAGTCGACGAGCATCCCGGGGGCGGATTCAATCCGCCCCGGCCGACCACCAAGGGTGGTCCCGACTACGGCAGATTCGTCGAGGCGGTGCGGTCATTGCAGGATCACACGAGGGCCGTCGACGCACCGGACGAGGTGATCACCAAGGCAGCCGCGCTCCTCGAGGACATCACCGACCTGCTGTCGCCGTACTGGGCAGACGAGTGGGCGTCGCCGTCCGGCCGACGAATGGACCTGCCCAACCGGGGCAACATCTTGCAGATCCCGGTGTTCTTCCAGAAGACCGAGGACGGCCGCATCGGCGGGACAGCCCGCTTCCGCCGATTCCACCTGGGCCGCAACGGGGCCGCTCACGGCGGCGCGATCGCGATGCTGTTCGATTCGCTGCTCGGGTACACGGCCGCGAAGCTCACCGGCAGCCCGTATCAGCGCACTGCCTTCCTTCACGTGAACTACCGCCAGATCGCGCGCGTCGAAAAGACGCTCACGGTAGAGGCCGGCATCGAGCGCATCGAGGGCCGCAAGATCTTCGTCGAGGGACGGCTGACCGACGGCGACACGTTGCTGGCCGACGCACAGGCGCTCTTCGTCAGGCTGCGCCCTGGCCAGCCGTGAAAGCGCCCTAGGGCCGCCGTCGCTTACACCGATAGCATGGTCCGCGATCAAGCAGATCAGACCTAGCACATAAGAGCCCTGGAGATTCCGCGATGAGTGCCGCCGTGAACGTCAGTCCGGGGTCCCCTCTTCGGGTGCCTGCCGGGACGAGTGCGGGCGCCGTCGTGCGCGAGGCGGGCCTGCCAGGCCGGGGCGAGCCCAATGCAGTCGTCGTCGTCCGTGACAACGACGGCCGCTTGCGCGACTTGAGCTGGGTGCCTGACGCCGATGCCGAGGTCGTGCCCGTCGCCGCTGACACCGAGGACGGTCGCAGCGTGATCCGCCATTCCGCAGCACATGTGTTGGCTCAGGCGGTGCAGGATCTGTTCCCCGGCACCAAGCTCGGTATCGGCCCACCGATCACCGACGGCTTCTATTACGACTTCGACGTCGCTGATGCGTTCACCCCCGAAGATCTCGCAGCGCTGGAGAAGCGCATGCGCCAGATCGTCAAGGACGGTCAGCTGTTCTCCCGCCGCGTGTACGACTCCAAAGAGCAAGCACGCGAGGAGCTTGCCGACGAGCCGTACAAGCTCGAGCTCGTCGACGACAAGTCCGGCGACCCGGAGGTCATGGAGGTCGGAGGCGACGAGCTGACGGCCTATGACAATCTCAATCCCCGTACCCGCGAACGAGTCTGGGGCGATCTGTGCCGCGGACCGCACATCCCGACCACCCGGTACATCCCGGCGTTCAAACTGACGCGCAGTTCGGCGGCCTACTGGCGCGGGAACCAGGACAACGCCAGCCTGCAGCGGGTGTACGGCACGGCCTGGGAGTCGCAGGAGGCGCTCGACAAACACCTGCAGCTACTGGAAGAGGCGCAACGCCGTGACCACCGCAAGCTGGGCACCGAACTCGACCTGTTCAGTTTTCCCGACGAAATCGGTTCGGGTCTGGTGGTTTTCCACCCCAAGGGCGGCATTGTGCGCCGCGAACTCGAGGAATACTCGCGACGCAAGCACATAGAAGCCGGGTACGAGTTCGTCAATACGCCACACATCACCAAGGCTCAGCTGTTCCACACCTCGGGGCATCTCGACTGGTATGCGGACGGCATGTTCCCGCCGATGCATGTCGACGCCGAATACGACGACGACGGCACGGTGCGCAAGCCCGGGCAGGACTACTACCTCAAGCCGATGAACTGCCCGATGCACTGTTTGATCTATCGGGCGCGCGGGCGGTCGTACCGCGAACTTCCGTTGCGGCTCTTCGAGTTCGGTACTGTCTATCGCTACGAGAAATCCGGCGTGGTGCACGGGCTCACCCGGGCCCGCGGCTTCACGATGGACGACTCGCATATCTACACCACTCGCGAGCAGATGCGCGACGAACTCGCGTCGCTACTGCGCTTCGTGCTCGACCTTCTTGGCGACTACGGCCTCACCGAGTTCTACCTCGAGCTCTCCACCAAGGACCCGGACAAGTACGTCGGTTCCGACGAGGTGTGGGAAGAGGCCACCAGCACGCTCGCCGAGGTGGCGGCCGCGTCGGGCCTGGAGCTGGTGCCGGACCCGGGCGGTGCCGCGTTCTACGGCCCGAAGATCTCGGTGCAGGCTCGCGACGCACTGGGTCGCAGCTGGCAGATGTCCACCATCCAGCTGGACTTCAACTTCCCGGAGCGTTTCGAGCTGGAATACACCGCCGCCGACGGCTCGCGGCAGCGGCCCGTCATGATTCACCGAGCGCTGTTCGGGTCGATCGAACGGTTCTTCGGCATCCTCACCGAGCACTACGCGGGAGCGTTCCCGGCGTGGCTGGCGCCGGTGCAGGTGATCGGCATTCCAGTCGCCGACGGCCATGTTGCCTACTTGAAAGATGTTGCCGCACAGTTGAAATCACGCGGAGTGCGCGTCGAGGTGGATACCAGCGACGACCGGATGGCCAAGAAGATCGTGAACCATACCAACCAGAAGGTGCCGTTCATGTTGCTGGCCGGCGACCGCGACGTCGAAGCCGGCGCTGTCAGCTTCAGATTCGGCGACCGCGGCCAGCTCAACGGAGTACCCCGCGACGAGGCGGTCAACACCATTGTCGACTGGATCGCTCGTCGCGAAAATGCCGCGCCCAGCGGGGATTTAGTGCGACCCGGCGGTACCGCGTGACCCAGCCGGAGCCAGGTGCCCCTGACGCGATCGTCGACAGGGGCGTCGGCGTGCCCGACCGACTGCAGCGACTCTGGACGCCCTACCGGATGAGCTACATTGTCGAGGCGCCGGTCAAGCATGACGACGCCGAGCAGGAGCGGCCGTTCAGCGACATCCCGACACTTCCGGACGAGGACGGCCTCATCGTCGCGCGCGGCGAGAACGTGTACGTCGTGCTCAACCTGTACCCGTACAACCCGGGCCACCTGATGGTCGTTCCCTACCGGCGCGTCTCAGAACTCGAGGATCTCAACGATGCCGAGTCTCTCGAGCTGATGGCCTTCACGCAGAAGGCCATCCGCGTGATCAAGGCCGTGTCGAGTCCGATGGGGTTCAACGTGGGCCTCAATCTCGGTAAAGTATCCGGCGGATCACTGGCCGAACATTTGCACATGCATGTCGTCCCCCGATGGGTGGGCGATGCGAACTTCATCACGGTTATCGGTGGAACGAAGATGATTCCCCAGTTGCTGCGCGAGACGCGCAACCTGTTGGCCGCGGAATGGGCGAATCAGCCCGGGCGGGCGGAGCGACGGGAGATGGAGCACTGAGCAACTTCTACTTGATGACCCGGGCGGCCTACGAGAAGCTCAGCACTCCGATCGCCAAAGGCGCGCTGCGAGTGGGCCTGACCCCGGACAGCGTGACAATTCTGGGCACGGCGTGCTCGGTGATCGCGGCGCTGACGCTGTTCCCGATCGGTCAGCTGTGGTGGGGCTCGGTCGCGGTGTGGGTTTTCGTGCTGTCGGACATGCTCGACGGCGCGATGGCACGCGTGCAGGGCGGCGGCACCCGGTTCGGCGCCGTACTCGACGCCACCTGCGACCGTATCGGCGACGGTGCGGTGTTCTGCGGTCTGCTGTGGTGGGTCGCGTTCGGGATGAAAAGCCCTGGGCTGACGGTCGCGACCATGATCTGCCTCGTCACCTCCCAGGTGATCAGCTACATCAAGGGCCGGGCAGAGGCCAGCGGCCTGCGGGGCGACGGCGGACTGATCGAACGTCCCGAACGACTGGTCATCGTGCTGGTGGGCGCCGGGCTCTCGGATTTCCCGATCTTCCCGATACCGTCACTGCTGCCGATCGCGATGTGGTTGCTCGCGATCGGCAGCCTGGTCACGGTGGCGCAGCGGCTGCACACCGTCCGGACGTCGGCAGGGGCCGCCGACAAGATCGATGCGGCGGACAAGGCCGAGAAACAGGAGACGAGCGAGCCGTGACCCCCGACCTTCCGGGTTCACGGCTCTGGCGTGACGGTCGCGCTCGGATGGCTGAGCAGCTCACCGACGTGGGGTACGCCACCGGCTGGCGGATGGTCCGGGCGATGCCGGATGTGTTGGCCCGGGGGACCTTTGACACCGGCGCGTGGTATGCGTCGCGCGGCGGGGGTCCTGAGCAACTGCGTAAGAACCTCGCCAGGGTGATCGGCGTGGCGCCGGCCGAGGTGCCGGATTCCCTGATGCGGGAGTCGTTGGCGTCCTATGCCCGCTATTGGCGCGAAGCGTTCCGGCTGCCGTCGATGGATCATGAAAAGCTCTATCCTCGGCTCGATAAAGGGACAGTCGGCCGAGAGAATGTGGACGCCGCGCTCGAGGCCGGCCGCGGCGTGGTGTTGGCGCTGCCGCACAGCGGTAACTGGGACATGGCCGGTGTGTGGCTGGTGCAGTACAACGGCACCTTCACGACGGTTGCCGAACGACTCAAACCAGAGTCGCTGTACCGCAGGTTCATCGACTATCGCGAAAGCCTCGGGTTCGAGGTGCTGCCATTGTCAGGTGGCCCGCGCCCGGCCTACGAGGTGCTGGTCGAGCGGCTGCGGGACAACCGGGTCGTGTGCCTGATGGCCGATCGCGATCTGACCCGCGCGGGTGTGGAGGTCGACTTCTTCGGTGAGCCGACCCGCATGCCCGGCGGTTCCGCGCGGCTGGCCATCGAGACCGGCGCGGCGTTGCTTCCCGCTTATGCCTCGTTCGAAGGCAATGACTGGGGGCTGCAACTGTTTTCGCCGCTGGACGTGACGTCCGGCGACGTCGGCGCCGTCACTCAGGCGCTCGCCGACAGGTTCGAGGCCTGCATCGGCGCGTCTCCGCAGGACTGGCACATGCTGCAGCCGCAATGGGTGGCCGACCTTCCCGCTGAGCGCCAGGCCCGATTGCGGGGCACTCACTGATGAGCGCTCGCGCGAAGAAGAGACAGCACTGATGAGCCCTCGCGCGAAGAAGAGAAGGCCCTGAATGCGGATCGGGATGGTGTGCCCGTATTCGTTCGACGTGCCCGGCGGGGTCCAGTCGCACGTGCTGCAGCTGGCCGAGGTGATGCGCGCCCGCGGCCAAGACGTCAGTGTGCTGGCACCGTCGTCGTCGCACGTTCCGCTGCCCGACTACGTGGTCTCGGGCGGCAAGGCCGTCCCGATCCCGTACAACGGATCTGTCGCGCGGCTGCGGTTCGGGCCCGCTACTCATCGCAAGGTCAAAAGGTGGCTGGCCGAAGGTGAATTCGACGTGCTGCACCTGCACGAGCCCAATGCGCCGAGCTTGTCGATGCTCGCGCTGATGGTGGCCGAGGGGCCGATCGTCGCCACCTTCCACACATCGACCACGAAATCGTTCACGCTCTCGGTGTTTCAGAGCATTCTGCGGCCGTGGCACGAGAAGATCGTCGGCCGCATCGCGGTGTCGGACTTGGCGAGGCGTTGGCAGATCGAGGCGCTGGGATCCGACGCGGTCGAGATTCCCAACGGAGTGGACGTGGGCAGCTTTGCCAATGCGCCTGTGCTCGAAGGCTATCCGCGCCCCGGCAAGACAGTGCTGTTTTTGGGTCGGTTCGATGAGAGGCGCAAAGGCATGGACGTGCTGCTGCGCGCGCTACCGGGTCTGGTGCAACATTTCCCCGACGTCGAGGTGCTGATCGTAGGGCGCGGCGACGATGACGAACTCCGCGAGGAGGCCGGGTCGCTGGGCGGAAATCTGCGCTTCCTGGGTCAGGTCGACGACGAAGAGAAGGCCGCCGCGCTTCGGAGTGCCGACGTGTACTGCGCCCCGAACACCGGCGGCGAGAGCTTCGGGATCGTGCTGGTGGAGGCGATGGCTGCGGGCACGCCGGTGGTGGCCTCCGACCTCGACGCATTCCGCCGGGTGCTCCAGGACGGCGAGGTGGGTCGGCTGGTGCCGGTGGGCGACAGCAAAGCTCTTGCCGAGGCCCTTGTCGAAGTGCTCGCCGACGACGCGGTTCGGGCACGCTACACAGCGGCGGGTAATGCCGCCGTGCGCCGATACGACTGGTCGGTAGTCGCGCAGCAGATCATGCGGGTATACGACACGGTTGCAGCAGCCGGTGCGAAGGTCGAGGTGGCCGGCTGATGACGTGGACCATGCTGGGGATCGCCCTGCTGGTGCTGATCGTCGCGGCCGTCGCGTTCTGGGCATACCAGACAGCCACCCGGCTGGACCGCCTTCACGTTCGCTACGACCTGTCCTGGCAGGCACTGGACGCGGCGCTGGCGCGTCGTGCCGTGGTGGCGCGCGCCGTCGCCGACGACGCGTACGGGCCCGGCGATCGGTCCCGACGTCTGACGGCGCTTGCGGACTCCGCCGAACGATCTGCGCGGTCGCAGCGGGAGACGGCCGAGAACGAGCTGTCGGCTGAGCTGGCCACCGTCGACACGGCGGTCCTGCGGCCGGCGCTGATCGCCGAACTGGCCGACGCGGAGGCGCGGGTGCTGCTGGCCAGACGATTCCACAACGACGCGGTGCGCGACACGCTGGCGCTGCGTGAGCAGGCTCCGGTTCGGTGGCTGCGGCTCGGCGGGACCGCTCCGCTGCCAAACTATTTCGAAATCGCCGAGCGCGCGCAGACGTCGGACGGTGACGCCGGCATCGTCACCGTGCGTACGTCGGCCCGGGTCGTGTTGCTCGACGAGGACGGCCGGGTGCTTCTGTTCTGCGGCTCCGATCCGGCGCGAGCTGACGCCGATGCGCCGAAGTGGTGGTTCACCGTCGGCGGCCAGTCGCGGCCGGGGGAGACGCTGCAGATGGCGGCAGCGCGGGAGATGCGTGAGGAGACCGGCCTGATCGCTGAGCCCGAGCAGATGATCGGCCCGGTCTGGCGGCGCGATGCGATCATCGATTTCAACAACACGGTGATCCGCAGTCACGAGTTGTTCTTCGTCCACAGGACGCGGTGCTTCACGCCGTCGACGGCGGGTCACTCTGCGCTGGAACGCCGTTACATCCACGGGCACCGCTGGTGCGACGCTGCTGACATCGCGGCGCTGGTGCTCGGCGGCGAGGCCGTGTACCCGGTGCAACTGGGCGATCTGCTGCCCGAGGCGAACGCACTCGCCGACGGGCGGTCCGACCCCGGACGCCGCGAGGCGCAAGCGATTCGGTGACGCGCGTCCTTCGAGACTGCTCAGAGATCGTGGATTGAGTGATTTCGGCGATCTCACCGCAGTCTCGGTGGGAAAAGGGTTAGGGCGCACCCTCTAGACTGGGCCGGTACCAGGGATTACCGAAACAGGGAGCGCAGCAGTGGACACCGAAGGGCTGGGGGCCCCTCCCGCTCGCGGGGGAGAGCGCAGCGACCGGGGGATCAATAGCGCCGCAAACGGCCAGACCGGAACCGCGCGGGTCAAGCGGGGGATGGCGGAGATGCTCAAGGGTGGCGTGATCATGGACGTGGTCACGCCCGAGCAGGCTCGCATCGCCGAAGGCGCAGGCGCGGTCGCGGTCATGGCGCTGGAGCGAGTGCCCGCCGACATCCGTGCCCAGGGCGGCGTCTCGCGGATGAGCGATCCCGACATGATCGAAGGCATCATCGCCGCGGTCACCATCCCCGTGATGGCGAAGGCGCGCATCGGCCATTTCGTCGAGGCGCAGATTCTGCAGAGCCTCGGAGTCGACTATGTCGACGAGTCCGAGGTGCTGACCCCGGCGGACTACACGCATCATATCGACAAATGGAAATTCACCGTCCCGTTCGTCTGCGGCGCAACGAATCTCGGCGAAGCGCTGCGCCGGATCACCGAAGGCGCCGCGATGATCCGGTCCAAAGGCGAGGCCGGCACCGGTGACGTGTCCAACGCGACGACGCATATGCGGGCGATTGGCGCGGAGATCCGTCGGCTCGGATCGTTGTCAGAGGACGAACTCTTCGTCGCGGCGAAGGAACTGCAAGCGCCCTATGAGCTGGTCGTCGAGGTGGCACGGGCCCGCAAGCTGCCCGTCACGCTGTTCACCGCGGGGGGCATCGCGACTCCGGCGGACGCCGCGATGATGATGCAACTCGGGGCTGAGGGCGTCTTCGTCGGCTCCGGGATCTTCAAGTCCGGTGACCCCGCCCAGCGCGCCGCCGCGATCGTCAAAGCCACCACGTTCTTCGACGACCCCGACGTGCTGGCGCGGGTGTCGCGCGGGTTGGGCGAGCCGATGGTGGGCATCAACGTCGAGGAGATCGCAGAACCGCACCGACTGGCACAGCGCGGCTGGTAGACGGTGATGTGGGGGCACCACCCGCTTGCGATGAGCCGCTTGCGCGAAGAGAAAAGCTAACAGCATGGCGATCGAGGAGATCCTTGATCTCGAGCAGCTCGAGATCAACATTTTCCGCGGGAACATCGCGGGCGTCGGTCCCGGCGTTCCGACCCGCACGTTCGGCGGCCACGTCGCGGGCCAGTCGCTGGTGTCGGCGGTCCGTACGGTCGACGCCAAATATCAGGTCCACTCCCTGCACGGGTATTTCCTTCGGCCCGGAAACCCCACGGCGCCAACGGTATTCATTGTCGAGCGGCTACGTGAGGGTGGTTCGTTTGCTACCCGCCGGGTGAGCGCGATCCAGCACGGCGAGACCATCTTCTCGATGTCGGCGTCCTTTCAGACCGAACAGGACGGCATCGAGCACCAGGATGAAATGCCGCCTGCACCCGCGCCCGAAGAACTGACCGAGGTGCGCGCGACGCACTACATCGACAGCGAGGGCTGGGCGCAGTTCCAGGAGTGGGACCTGCGGATCGTGCCGCGCGAACTGCTCATGCCGGTCGCAGGCAAGGCGTCACGGCAGCAGGTCTGGTTCCGCCACCGCGATCCGCTGCCTGACGACCGGGTGCTTCACATCTGCGCACTGGCTTACATGAGCGACCTGACGCTGCTCGGTTCGGGACAGGTCGCCCATCCCGAGGAACGCAAGCACCTGCAGGTGGCCTCGCTGGACCATGCGATGTGGTTCATGCGGCCGTTCAGGGCCGACGAGTGGCTGCTCTACGACCAGTCTTCGCCGTCGGCCTCCGGCGGGCGGTCGCTGTGCCAGGGCAAGATCTTCAAACGCAATGGTGAGATGGCCGCCGCGGTGATGCAGGAGGGGTTGACCCGTTACCTGCGCGACTACGTACCGCCCAAAGAGTGACCGGGGTCCCACGCGTCGGCGTTCTTGCCCTGCAGGGAGATACCCGCGAACACCTGGCAGCATTGGCAGAAGCCGGCGCCGACGCGATGACGGTTCGCCGGCGGTCGGAGCTCGATGCTGTTGACGCGCTGGTGATCCCCGGTGGCGAGTCGACGACGATGAGCCGCCTGCTGGCGGAGTTCGAGCTCCTCGAGCCGCTGCGCGGGCGGGTGGCCGACGGCATGCCGGTCTACGGATCGTGTGCCGGAATGATTCTGTTGGCCAACGAGATCGCCGACGCGGGTGTCGCGGGGCGACAGGCCATACCGTTGCGTGGGATAGATATGACCGTGCGCCGCAACGCCTTCGGCCGCCAAGTCGACTCGTTCGAAGAGGACATCGCGTTCGAAGGGCTCGACACTCCGGTGCACGCGGTGTTCATCCGCGCACCGTGGGTGGAACGCGTCGGCGATGCGGTGCAGGTACTGGCCACCGCGGCCGGTCACCCGGTCGCCGTGCGGCAGGGCCGCATGCTGGCGACTGCGTTCCATCCCGAGATCACAGGCGACCGGCGGGTGCACCGGCTGTTCGTCGACATCGTCACCGGCAGTCGCTAGCGCGCTCGCAGTGGACCAGACGCGCGGGCGGGATCGCGGCCGGGCATAACCGTCGACGTAGACTCGTTGGTCGGACTTGCAGAGCGTGAAAGAGGGTAGAAGCTGGATGAGCGGCCATTCCAAGTGGGCCACCACCAAGCACCAGAAGGCCGTCAAGGACGCGCGGCGCGGCAAGGAGTTCGCCCGGCTGATCAAGAACATCGAGGTCGCGGCCCGCACTGGCGGCGGCGATCCGGCGGGCAACCCGACGCTGTACGACGCCATCCAGAAGGCCAAGAAGACCTCGGTGCCCAACGACAACATCGAGCGAGCCCGCAAGCGCGGCGCGGGCGAAGAGGCCGGGGGCGCCGACTGGCAGACCATCACCTACGAGGGCTACGGACCCAACGGTGTCGCGGTGCTGATCGAATGCCTGACGGACAACCGCAACCGCGCCGCGGGGGAGGTGCGGGTAGCGGTGACCCGCAACGGCGGCACGATGGCAGATCCGGGATCTGTGTCGTACCTGTTCTCCCGCAAAGGCGTGGTGACGCTCGGCAAGGACGGGCTCACTGAGGACGACGTGCTCGCCGCGGTCCTCGACGCGGGCGCCGAGGACGTCACCGACCTGGGTGAAAGTTTCGAGATCATCAGCGAGCCAACGGATCTCGTCGCCGTGCGGACTGCGCTGCAGGATGCCGGCATCGACTACGAGTCTGCGGAGGCCGGTTTTCAGCCGTCCGTCATGGTGCCGCTGGACGCCGACGGAGCGCGCAAGCTGATTAAGCTCGTCGACGCCCTCGAGGAAAGCGACGACGTCCAGGATGTCTTCACCAACGCCGACATCCCCGACGAGGTCTTGGCCGAGCTCGACGACGAATAGCGCGCCACCGATCGCGCCGGCGCTGACGCCGGGGCACGTCGCCACTCGAATTTTTCCGCGCGGAATGCGGTTTCGGCGCGGTGGGCGGGCAGAGCATCGAATACTCTCGCTTCGACGATCCTTCAGCAAACAACGACGGGAAGAGCGACGGCATGGCGAAGGCGGAAGTGACAGACCCGAGTGGGGTCGTGTGGAAGGTCCAGCGCTGGTGGCTCAACCCGTGGCTGGGCTCGACCGGGCTCGACATCCTCGACTTCATCATCTTCATCGTGATGCTGCCGGTCCTGATCGCCTGGCCGTTCTGGTACGCCTCGAAGTGGTTGGGGGCGCGCTGGAGCATCGAGATCAGGCGGGACGGCAAGAAGGTTGCCGAGGAGCGCGTGCGCGGCTGGGGTAAATCGGGGCAGCGCGTCGCCGAATTGCGGCAGGTCGCTGCGGCCGGGGCGTTGGCGCAGCAGTACCCGCCGGAGCCGGAACAGGCGACCGCGTAACCGCGAGTGAACAGTCCGCGTGTCGTTCCTGGGCGCTGTCGGGTCCACCGGCTAGGGTTTTGTCGAACAGTTGTTCGGTGACACTCGGAGGCCGCGTTGCGTGTCATGGGAGTCGATCCCGGTCTGACCCGCTGCGGGCTTTCCCTGATCGAAAGCACCGGCGGCCGGAAGCTCATCGCGCTCGACGTCGACGTGGTGCGCACCCCGGCCGACATGCCATTGCATCGGCGCCTGCTCGCGATCAGCCAGGCGGCCGAACACTGGATGGACACCCACCGGCCTGATGTGATCGCGATCGAGCGGGTGTTCGCCCAGCACAACGTGTCGACGGTGATGGGGACGGCCCAGGCAGGCGGAGTGATCGCGCTGGCCGCCGCCCGTCGAGACATCGACGTGCACTTCCACACGCCCAGTGAGGTCAAGGCCGCGGTCACCGGCACCGGCGGCGCGGGTAAGGCCCAGGTCACTGCAATGGTGACGAAGATTCTCGGGCTGCAGACAAAGCCGGCACCCGCCGATGCGGCCGACGCACTGGCGCTGGCGATCTGCCACTGCTGGCGCGCACCCATGCTTGCCCGGATGGAAGAAGCAAAGGCGCGGGCTGAGGAGCAACGCAAGAAGTTCGAAGCCAAGGTGAAGGCGGCAAGATGATCGCATCGATTCGTGGTGAAGTCCTCGAGGTGGCCCTCGACCACGTCGTCATCGAAGCTGCCGGGGTCGGTTATCGGGTCAACACGACGCCGTCGACGCTGGCGGGGCTGCACCGCGGTGCCGAGGCGCGTCTGGTCACCGCGATGATCGTGCGCGAGGACTCGATGACGCTGTACGGCTTCGCGGATTCTGATTCCCGCGACCTGTTCCAGACCCTGCTGTCCGTCTCGGGCGTCGGCCCCCGGTTGGCGATGGCGACGCTTGCCGTGCACGAGGCTCCCGCGTTGCGCCAGGCGCTGGCGGACGGCGATGTCACCGCGCTCACCCGAGTGCCGGGCATCGGCAAGCGCAGTGCCGAGCGGATGGTCCTGGAACTCCGCGACAAGGTGGGGGCCGTTTACGCCATGGCAGGTGCGCCCGCCACCAACGGGCATGCGGTGCGTGGACCCGTCGTGGAAGCCCTTGTAGGCCTTGGCTTTGCGGCCAAGCAGGCCGAGGAAGCCACCGACAGGGTGCTGTCGGGCGAAGACGCCGCCACCACGTCCAGCGCGTTGCGCGCGGCCCTGTCGCTGTTGGGCAAGACGAAGTGAGTCGGTTCGACGACCCCGACGACCCCGACGAGCGCGAGGTCTCTGCCGCGCTCACGGTCGGCGAGGGCGATGTGGACGCGAGCCTTCGCCCGCGCACGCTCGACGAGTTCATCGGCCAGCCGCGGGTGCGCGAACAACTGCAGCTCGTTCTCGAAGGCGCCAAGAACCGCGGCAGCACACCGGATCACATCCTGCTGTCCGGTCCGCCCGGTCTGGGCAAGACGTCGCTCGCGATGATCATCGCGGCCGAGCTTGGCAGCACTTTGCGCTTGACGTCGGGTCCCGCACTCGAGCGTGCGGGGGATCTCGCGGCCATGCTGTCCAACCTGGTCGAGAACGACGTGCTGTTCATCGACGAGATACACCGCATCGCCAGGCCCGCGGAGGAGATGCTCTACCTCGCGATGGAGGACTTCCGCGTCGACGTCGTCGTCGGAAAAGGCCCCGGCGCGACGTCGATTCCGCTCGAAGTCGCGCCGTTCACGCTCGTCGGCGCCACCACCCGGTCCGGCGCGCTCACCGGCCCGCTGCGGGACCGGTTCGGGTTCACCGCACACATGGACTTCTACGACCCGGCGGAACTCGAACAAGTGCTGGTGCGGTCGGCGGGCATCCTCGGCATCGAGCTGGACGTCGACGCCGGCGCGGAAGTTGCCCGCCGCTCGCGTGGAACGCCGCGCATCGCCAACCGTTTGCTGCGCCGCGTCCGTGACTTCGCGGAGGTCCGGGCCGACGGCGTGATCACTCTTGACGTCGCCAAGCAGGCACTGGAGGTCTACGACGTCGACGAACTCGGGCTGGATCGTCTGGACCGCGCCGTGCTGGGCGCGCTGATCCGCAGCTTCAGCGGCGGACCGGTGGGTGTGTCGACGCTTGCCGTTGCCGTCGGTGAGGAGTCCGCGACCGTCGAGGAGGTGTGCGAACCGTTTCTCGTACGGGCTGGGATGATTGCCCGAACTCCACGGGGCCGGGTAGCTACCGGGCTAGCGTGGACGCACATGGGTCTTCGACCGCCGGCCGGTGTCAGCGGATTCGGGCAGCCCGGGCTCTTCGAATAGGCACCTGCCGCGCCTTGGCGAAGAGCACTTGAGGGGGAGAAACAACGATGGGAACTCTGGCAACCCGTATCGGCGGGGCCTTCGGAATGCTCTGCGTACTGATGGTGGTTCCGGCGTTCCTGGTCGGCTCGCCCGACGTTCCGCGAACCGGGGACAACGCGAACCGCTACTACGACGAAGCCGAGTGGTTCGTGATGGCCAACGGGCAGTTTCCGTTGCTGCACACGTTATTCGGCATCGTTTTCATCGGCGCGCTGACGTCGATGTTGATCAGGGCCGTTGGACCGCGGGCGGAGATCTACATCGCCTTGACCGGTGGAATCGTCTGGCTCGTGCTGACGGCGGCAGGGTTGGCCGTCGAGGTGGCGTACCCGGCTGCCGTCCTACGATTCGGGCAAGGCGACGCCGCAAACGTCAGTCAGACCATGCTCACACTCGCCACCTGGCTCTACCACTATTCCCAGCTCGGCGCTGCCGCAATGATTCTCAGCTCGTCGATCTCGATCTGGCGTACCGGTGTGTTGCCGAAGTGGGCGAGCGCTCTGGGCATCCTCGGCATACTTCCGCTGGTTCATCTGTGGTTACCGCGCCCGGCAGGGTTCGGCACCCTGATTTGGGTGGCACTGATCGGCTTGGTGATGCTGGTCGCTGCGAAACAGACCAAGCCGGCCGCAGCCGCGGTGCGGGACGCAACTTCACAGAAATGAGCTGACATGGCCGTAGTCGCCTTGGTGTTCGCCGCGCTCGCGGCCGTCGTCCACGTGTACATCTGGGTGCTGGAGTCCTTTCTGTGGACCGCTCCACGCACCCGGGCGGCATTCGGCACGTCGGAGGAAGAGGCGGCCGCCACGAAGCTGCTCGCACTGAACCAGGGCTTCTACAATCTCTTCCTGGCCATCGTCACCGCAATCGGTGTCGTCTACCTGGCGCTTGGATGCACCGCGGTCGGATCCGCGCTGACCTTGGCGGGAACCGTCTCGATGGCTCTCGCGGCGGTCGTTCTCGTCGTCTCCTCGCCGGACAAGGCCCGCGGCGCACTGATCCAGGGTGCGTTCCCCGTCATCGCGATCGTGCCGCTCGTCGTACACCTGCTTGGCTGACGTTATGCCGTCATTCGATCCGGGTAACCACGTCCGGGTCGGCAAAAGGAGACGTCATGAACGAGCTGGACACCGATGCGCCGGTCCGCGGCAGTCGGATGCGGATTGCGCGCAGTCGCGGCGCCGCGAGCGGCTTTCTGTTGATTCTGTTGGGGGTCTGGGGCGCGCTGATTCCCTTCGTCGGGCCCTATTTCGACTTCGCGTACAGCCCGGACCAGGCATGGGTGTGGACGACGGCGCGAGGGTGGCTCGAAGTGCTCCCGGGTGCGGTCACAGTGGTCGGGGGTTTGCTGTTGTTGAGTTCACGCAACCGTGCGACCGCGATGCTGGGCGGTTGGCTGACCGTGCTCGCCGGGGGTTGGTTTGTGCTCGGGCGCGCGTTCGCCGGTCCGCTGGGTCTCGGTGACCCCGGCAGCCCGGTCGCGGCCACGGACACGAAGCGCGTCTGGATGGAGGTCGCCTACTTCTCGGGACTCGGTGCACTGGTGGTGTTCCTCGGCGCAGCCGCGCTGGGTCGCGTCTCGGTGCGCAGTCTGCGCGACGTGCAGGCGGCACAACCGGCGGTTGTCGGCACCGAGCCCACGCCACAACCGGCGGTGACGGAGGACTCGGCGGCCGGGCGCCCCGTCGACCACGAGCACGTCGACCACGTCGGTCCTGAGGCCGACCACGTCGATCCTGAGACCGAACACGCGCCTGTATCGGAGTCCGACGAGCGGGCGCACCGCGGCTTCGGCCGGTTCCGGCGGCGCCGTCAGACGACGCCCGCGCCCCCAAAACGCTGATTTCCGCCGTCGAGATCGCCACCATCGGCGGGTGCGGTGTCACAGCCTTCGGCACCCGGCGCAATGGCCCCGACGTCGGCGAGGTCGCCGCGTACTGCTTCGGCACCGAGGGCCTGCACCGCAGCAGCGAACGGTCCGAACGCGCCAGTGCCCGCACGCGGACGCCCTCGGCGGTAAGGCGCTTGATGAGGCGCCCGCCGATGAACCCCGATCCTCCGGTGACTGTCTACCTTCCCGCCGAAAATGAAGCCATGGTTGTGAATCCGCCGAAATCGCTACCTGGAATTCGGTTTCGGCGCAGCAAAGCCGTCAGCCGAGGTTGACCATCACGTGCTTGATGCGGGTGTAGTCCTCCAGGCCGTACATCGACAAGTCTTTGCCGTGGCCTGAATTCTTGAACCCACCGTGCGGCATCTCGGCCACGATCGGGATATGCGTGTTGATCCACACGCATCCGAAATCCAGAGCGGCGGACATGCGCAACGCCACTGACACGTCCTTGGTCCACACCGACGACGCCAGACCGTACTCGACGCCGTTGGCCAGCCGGGCCACGTCGTCGACATCTTCGAACGACTGCACGGTGATCACCGGCCCGAAGATTTCGTTGGTCGAGAGCCGGTCCTCTTGGCGGAGGCCGCCGATCACGGTCGGCTCCACGTAGAAGCCGGCGTCGCCCTGTCGGTGCCCACCGGCCGCGACCGTCGCGTGGTCGGGCACCTGATCCAGGAATCCAAGCACCCGCTGCAGCTGGTTGGCGTTGTTCACCGGCGGCACCCAGGCGTCCTCGTCGTCGGCGGATCTGCCGAAAGTCGTTGCCGCTCCGCGTGCTTGCTCGGCCAGTGCATCGGTCAGGTCGTTGACCACCGAGGCGTGCCCGATGACGCGGGTCGCCGCGGTGCAGTCCTGCCCGGCGTTGAAATAGCCTGCTGTGGCTATGCCTTCGGCGGCGGCGGCGATGTCGGAGTCTCCGAACACGATCACCGGGGCTTTGCCGCCGAGCTCCAAGTGTGTCCGCTTCAAATTCGCTCCGGCCGACTCGGCGACAGCGCGTCCCGCCGCCACCGATCCGGTGATCGACACCATCTGCGGAGTCGGGTGCGCCACCAGCGCAGCTCCGGTAGCCCGATCACCCGCAACGACATTGAGCACCCCGGGCGGCAAGTGCTTGGACGCGAGCTCGGCCAGCATGACCGTACTCACCGGGGTGGTGTCGCTGGGCTTGATGACGACGGTGTTGCCCGCCGCGATCGCGGGGACGAATTTCCAGATCGCCATCATCATCGGGTAGTTCCAAGGCGTCACCTGTCCGATCACGCCGATCGGCTCGCGACGAATCCAGGAGGTGTGCCCCTCCATGTACTCTCCGGCGGACTTGCCCTCCAAAAGCCTTGCCGCACCTGCAAAGAACCTGGTCTGATCGACCATCGGCGGAATTTCCTCGGCCATCGTGACGTGCACCGGCTTGCCGGTATTGCGTCCCTCCGCCTCAGCGAGCGCCTGGCCCGCCTTCTCTATCTCATCGGCGAAGTCGAGCAGCGCCTTCTGCCGTTTCGACGGCGTGGTCCGCTTCCAATCCGAAAATGCCCGTGCTGCAGCGGCATACGCATCATCGATGTCCTCCTGGCTGGACATCGGGGCGGTGCCGTACTGCTCGCCGGTCGACGGGTCGACCAGTGGCATCGTCTCGCCGCTCGCCGAGTCGACATGCTTGCCGTCGATGAAGTTCTGCACTGTGGTCATGGCCATGCTCCTGTCCTTGCGCCGAAACTGTATTCCGGCAGGCCGTTACTCGAACTTGTTCTGCGTATTTACCGTCTCGGCGTCAACCGGGGATGTCCTTGAGGATCGAGGCCAGCACGTCGAGGCCCTCGGTCAGCAGCTCGTCGCTGATCGGCAGCGGCGGAAGGAATCGCAGGATGTTGTTGAAGGTGCCACAGGTCAAGACGATCACGCCTGCCGAGTGGGCGCGGGTGGCGAGCGTTCGCGTCAGAACCGGGTCCGGCACGGCGGTACCGGCATTCACCAGCTCGGCCGCGATCATCGCGCCGCGCCCACGCACGTCGCCAATGCGGTCATCCTCGGCCTGCATTCGCCCGAGCACCCTCTTCATCAGCTGCTCGATGTGCACCGCCCGCTGCACCAAACCGTCGGCCTCGATGGTGTCGATCGTGGCCAGAGCGGCTGCGCAGGCAACCGGGTTTCCCCCATAGGTGCCGCCGAGTCCGCTGATGTGCGGCGCATCCATGATCTCGGCGCGGCCCGTCACCGCCGACAACGGCAGTCCGTCGGCGATGCCCTTCGCGGTGACGATCAGGTCCGGCACGATCCCCTCGTGTTCGCAGGCGAACATCTTGCCTGTGCGCGCGAATCCCGTCTGCACTTCGTCGGCGATGAAAACGACCCCGTTGTCACGGCACCAGCCCAGCAACGCCGGGAGGAATCCGTCGGCCGGGACGATGAACCCCCCTTCGCCCTGGATCGGTTCGATCACCACCGCAGCAAGGTTGTCCGCGCCAATCGCCTTGTCGATGGCGGTGATTGCGCGCTCGGCGGCCAGTGCGCCGTCGGTGGCCAACTCTTTGCTCAACAGCCCGTCGCGGTAGGGGTAGGACAAGGGAGCCCGGTAAACTTCCGGTGCAAACGGACCGAAACCGCTTTTGTACGGCATCGATTTCGCGGTCAGTGCCATCGCCAGATTCGTGCGTCCGTGATAGGCGTGGTCGAACGCGACGACCGCACTCTTGCGGGTGTACGCCCGAGCGATCTTGACGGCGTTCTCTACTGCTTCGGCGCCGGAATTGAAAAGTGCCGAACGTTTTTCATCATCGCCCGGGGTCAGCGCGTTGAGCCGTTCAGCGACTGCCACGTAACTCTCGTAGGGCGTGATCATGAAGCATGTGTGGGTGAATTCAGCAACCTGTCGGCTGACGGCGTCCACGACGCGCGGAGCCGCGTTGCCGATTGTGGTGACGGCGATGCCCGAGCCGAGATCGATGAGTCGGTTCCCGTCGACATCTTCGACGATGCCACCGCCGGCGCGGGCGGCGTAGACGGGCATCGTGGTGCCGACGCCGCGCGGGACCGCCGCGGCCTTGCGGTCAATGAGCGCCCGCGACTTCGGACCGGGGATCTCGGTGACGAGCCTGCGGCTCTGCTCCACGACGGTCAACGGCTCTCCTCAGGCGGCCCTCCCATGAAAGAGCCTAGTGCGAATCACGGGATCTGCTGCGCGGTTACGGGATCGGACTTCCTTTCACTGTCGCCAGGTCGGTCTCCATATCGTCTGTATCGTCGGCTTCCAGCGGTCCTTCGTACGTTCTCGCGAACTCCGCCGCCGGGACCGGCCACATCTCCTTCTTGGCACCCCTGACCACCCAGTCGCCATCGGCCGTCTTGACCGGGCCCTCCAACGTGTCGACGACCTCGCCAAGGCGGGAAGGGCGAGCCTCGACGATGCCCGTCCTGGTCCAGCGTCCTTGGCTGTCCTGGGTGTGCGTGGCCCGGAAGATGTCGTCGGCAACCGAGTGGATACTGCCGTCGGCACCTTCGACGGCCCAATCGCCTGCCACGGCGTGCATCGTGTCGCCGGTCGCTGACGTCCAGGTGAACGGTTCGTCGCGGCGTTCGGCAACCACCGTGCCGCTGCGCCGGAACCGCTCCCAGACAGGCCGCGAGCGGTATCCGAGTTCCCGAAGGGCGAGCAGGGTATCGGCGACGCTCGCCGTCGCCTTCCGCAGCCGTGCGGGGTCGCTTTCGACCTGCGCCCAGTCGACGAGCTGGTCGGTGATCTGGTGGGCGTCGTCGCGGACCGGACCGTAGTTCCAGCCCTCACCGCGGTAGTACCGGCACCAGTCCTCGTGTTCCGCGCGCACCATCTTCAGGGCAGCCTCTCGGTGGAACCCGAGACGCTCGAGTTGTTCCAGCGGTTCGAGATTCTGCAGATCGGACGACGCGGCGTCAGAACCCCGCGCGCTGCGAGTGCTCCACGTGTGCTCGCCGATCGCCTCGACCATCCCGAGTGCGTGGATGACCAGGCGGCGGTTGGATCCTCGGTAGAACTCACTCAGTTTCGACCACGGCACCGCGGTCGGTGACTGGGCGGCGTAGCGCTCATGAATCAGCCTCGCTGCGCGTTCCCACGCGTCGTGCGCCGAGCCCTTGGGCAGGTCCATGGCTAGGCGGAACGTGCGGAGCTTGCCGACGAGCGGCTGTCGTTCCTCGGTGACCCGCGCCTTCGGATCGCACGCGTACACCAGGGTGGCGGGAAAGCGGCTGGCCAACCGGATCCCGGCGGTCGGATCGGTGGCACCGCCACCGGAAGCGGCCGAGTCGACGAAGATCACCGCGGCGGCCGCTGCCTCGCGACTGTTCGACAGGAGCTTCGACAGCGCCCGCACCGACGGCGTCTCCGTTACCGCGTCGGTGGGCGGGTTATCTGCCTGCAACCCGAACTCTTTGCGATGTCTTTCATGATCTTCGCGGTACTCGTCGGAGTTCTCGGCGACAAGTGTGATGGCCGGCAGTGGCATGTCCCTGGGATCCGGATAGAAGTCGTGTTCGGCCTGGCGGCGCGCGAGGTCGGCGAGCAGGGCCAGCGTCAGCGGCGACGAGCCTGCGATCACAATCCGCTTGAGACCACTCGTGGTCAGAATGCGGTCGAGCAGTCGCCGCGCGGTGACCTCGTACATTCCGATTGCATCCGCGACCCAGTGGCGGTCGGCCCCGCCGAACTGCGTTGCGCGCCATGCCTCGGCTTGCCACGGATCATCGATCCTCACGATCACCGGGATCCGTCCCGTCCTGCCGATCTCGGTCAACCGGTCGCTGATCGTGCTGAGCCGTTGCAGGTTGGTCCACGGATCCGGCGAGAGCAAATACAGCCGCGTGAGCTTTCGCCACACCGCGAGTTCCGTGAATGCGATCGTGTTGTCGAGATCGACGGCGATGACACGTGCCCCCAGGATGCGCGACTGCCGCTCGACGCCGCCGTCGACGTTCTCCGTCAGGACCACCAGGGTGCTGCCCGGATCCAGCGTCGCAGCGACAGCGCCGAGCAAGGTCTGAGCGTCCTCGTCCACACCGACGACGGCGGTCACCGAGTTGGCGAAGTAGACCCGAACCCGGTCCATCCGCGATCGGAACACTGCCGCCGCGATCCCGACGAGGCTGATCAACAATGCGGTCAGTGCTGCCACGCGCGCCAACTCGAGCGCCACCGGTATCGGGACAGGGCATGCGTCGCCGAAGTTGGACGGGTCGCCCATGCCGCCCTTCATCAACGCGGCACCCCAGATGAGCTGCGTGAAGAACGGCGTGCGGCCACCGTTGCAGGGGGCATACGAAACGGCTGCCAGCAGGAAGCTCGTCAGGCTGAGGACGACGACGATCGTGATCGACTTGCCAGGACCGCCGCGGCGCGAGAAATACAGCTGGTAGCACAGTGCACCGAGCGCGAACACCGCCAGCGCCAACGTCGAGAACGACCCGGGCCTGCCGTACCAGGCCAGCCAGTCAGACCTCTGCGCCAGCCAGGCATGCGCCGGGGGGTACGCCGCGAACAGCGCAACCGACCCGATCACCAGCGCCGCAAGAACCGCGACCGCTATCCGGCTCGCTGCCGACCTTCCGGGTACCACCCGCATTCACGCTCCTCGCTCCGTTGCCGACTGTGCGGCCTGCAGAAAATCCTTGCACCGAATCGACCAGGGTTGGCGTAGAGGCGGCAATCGAAGCACAAAACGCAACATGCGTCGCGGACTCCGGCGACGCGGATGGCACACTGGTCAGTTGCGAGGCCCGCGCCTGCGGGGCTACACCGCCTGTACTACACGAAAGACTTGTGCGTTCATGGATCTGATCGTCTTCCTGCCGTTGCTGCTCATCATCGTTGGCTTCATGTTCTTCGCGTCGCGCAAACAGAAGAAGGCGATGCAGGCCACGATCGACCTGCACGAATCACTGCAGGTCGGGGATCGGGTGCACACCACAGCGGGGCTGGAGGCCACGATCGCCGCCATCACCGACGACACAGTCGACCTGGAGATCGCTCCCGGTGTGATCACCACGTGGATGAAGCTGGCGATTCGCGACCGCATCCTGGACGACGACGACCTGGACGACGAAGAGGACGAGGACGACACCAACGACCTCGTCGACAACAACGACCACGTCGACCCCAACCGGGAAATCACCGAGACCAGCGCGATCGAGGAACCGCGGCGCCTTACCACCGACTGACTGCGCTCGATTCACGCGCACGTACGCTCTGCGGCCGTAGACGAATAAAACTGAGGAGATAGAAGGACCGTGGCATCGTCGTCGCCGCCGGTGCACCCTTACCGGTACCTGAGCGTGTTCTTGATCCTGCTGGTCGCCTTGTACCTGCTGGTGTTCCTGGCCGGGAACAGGCAAGCCAGGCCGAAACTCGGCATCGACCTCCAGGGTGGAACGCGTGTGACCCTGACGGCGCGCACGCCCGACGGTTCGCGACCCACCGCCGACGCGCTGACCCAGGCCCAGCAGATCATCAGTGCCCGAGTGAACGGCCTCGGCGTCTCGGGATCCGAGGTCGTCATCGACGGCGACAATCTCGTCATCACCGTTCCGGGCAGCGACGGCAACGAGGCGAAGACTCTCGGCAAGACAGCGAAGCTTTTCA
>JAVHWG010000187.1:0-14665 GCA_032159965.1 Mycobacterium sp. | reverse complement strand
ATCGTTTCACCTCCTTCCGCACCCCCGTAGCCCTCCAGTGTCCTTGGGTTTTGCTGCCTGCGCCACTGAACGGCGCGATTCCGGGCCCGGGCACCGTCCCGATACGGCGACGCGCGGTCGGCTGTGCGGCCCGTTTGGGCCCGCTCGGGCATCATCGACGGATGACGCGTGCCTGGCTGGGGGCTCTGGTCCTGCTGCTCAGCACCCTGTCACCGGTGGCATGCGCCGGGCACCGATCCTCCGGCGCTGCCACGATCACCCCGAGCGCCGCGCCTGTCCAAGCCGATCCGCTGATCGGCGCGGTGTTTCTCGGCGCAGGAGATCTCCATACATGCACCGCAGGCGTGTTGCACTCGGGCACGGAAAACCTGATCCTCACGGCCGCTCACTGTCTTGCATCGAACTACCCGGCCACCTTTGTGCCCGGGTTCACCGACCACGCCGACGCGTCCATGACCTGGACGATCGACGCCATCTACCTCGATTCCCGATGGCTGGCCGATCGCAACACGGCGGCGGACTTCGCGATCGCACGAGTCGGTCGACAGAGCGGCGGTTCCTTGGAATCCGCTACCGGGCCCGGCCTGACACTTGGCACGGCGCCAGATTCCGGAACGCTCGTCAGGGTGGTCGGCTATCCGCTGGCCGTCGGCGGGCCGCCGATCGGGTGCAGTGCCGCCACGGGCACAGAACCGGGCGGAGTGCCGTCCGTGCAATGTGCTGGTTTGGTCGACGGCACCAGCGGCGCGCCCTGGCGGAAGGATTCGACCGTGGTCGGCTTGACCGGTGGGCTGCACGGCGGTGGTTGCGACGGCTCCACGTCGTATTCACCGCCGTTCGACGGCCGCGTGGTCGACCTGCTGCATCGGGCCGAGGCGAGCGGGCCCGCGGACGCAGCGCCCGAGGCGTTCGACAGTGACTGCGGCTGACTGCTAGCGGCCGACAGCGGGTGGCTCAGCCACGGAGTTGGTTGAGCGCGCGCATCTTGTTCATGACGTCAAGTGCTGCCACCTTGTAGGCCTCCGAGAAGGTCGGGTAGTTGAACACCGCGTCGACGAGGTATTCGATCGTGCCGCCACAACCCATGACGGCCTGCCCGATGTGGACCAGCTCAGTGGCGCTGGTACCGAAGATGTGGACGCCGAGCAGCTTGAGGTCTTCGGTGGACACCAGCAGTTTCAGCATGCCGTACGAGTCGCCGGCGATCTGGCCGCGGGCAAGCTCGCGGTAGCGCGACACGCCCACCTCGTAGGGGATCGAGTCCTTCGTCAGATCCACCTCGGTGGCGCCCACGTAGGACACCTCGGGAATCGAGTAGATGCCGATCGGCTGCAGTTCGGGCATGCCGGACGCGGGTTCACCGAACGCGTGGTACGCGGCGAGCCGGCCCTGGTCCATCGACGTGGAGGCCAGTGCGGGGAACCCGATCACATCGCCGACCGCGTAGATGTGGTCGACCTTCGTCTGGAACTGCTCGTCGACGAAGATCCGGCCGCGGCTGTCGGCTTCCAGACCGGCCTTCTCGAGGTCGAGACGATCGGTCTGGCCTTGGCGGCCAGCGGAATACATCACGGTGTCGGCCGGGATCTGCTTACCGCTGGCCAGGGTGGTCACCGTGCCCGTGGCACCGACGTCGACCGCCGTTACTTCCTCGCCGAAACGGAACGTCACCGCAAGGTCGCGCAGGTGAAACCGCAACGCCTCGACGATCTCGGGGTCGCAGAAGTCCAGCATCGAATCGCGCTTCTCCACGACGGTGACCTTGCAGCCCAGGGCCGCGAACATCGACGCGTATTCGATGCCGATCACGCCCGCGCCGACCACGACCATCGACGTCGGAAGTGCCTTTAAATCGAGGATGCCGTCGGAATCCAGCACCCGCTCCTCGTCGAACTCGACGCCTGGCGGGCGCGCCGGCTTCGTGCCGGTCGCGATGACGACGTAGCGCCCGGAGATGGTGGTCTGGTCGCCCCGCTGAATATCCTCCACCACAATTGTGTGCTCGTCGGCAAAGCGGCCGTGGCCGGTGTACAGCTCGACGCGGTTGCGCATCAGCTGCGAACGGACGACATCCACCTCTTTGCCGATGACATGCTGGGTGCGCGACAGCAGGTCGGCGGGAGTGATCTTGTCCTTGACGCGGTAGCTGGCCCCGTAGAGCTCTCGCTGGCTCATGCCGGTGAGGTAGACGACGGCCTCGCGCAGCGTCTTCGACGGGATGGTGCCGGTGTTCACGCAGACGCCGCCCAGGTGCATGCCGCGTTCGACGACCGCCACGGACTTGCCGAGCTTTGCCGCGGCGATCGCCGCCTTCTGCCCGCCCGGGCCGGAGCCGATGACGACGAGGTCGTATTCCAAAGACATGACAAGAGATGTACGCCGTTTTGGGCGATCTCGCACCCCCGGCAGCGTAAGTAACACGTGAACGGTGGTGGGCGACCTGCGGGATCAGCGCGTGCGCGCGGGCCAGGCACTCCAGCGTCGTGCGTGAACAATGACCCGGGCGCCCAGTCCGGTGCCGCCGACTCGCAGGGCTGCGACGACCATGGTGTGCTGTCTCACCGTCACAACGCCGATCGCCAGCCGCGGCCAGATCGTCGCGGGGACAGCGACAATGGGCTCCGAAGCGTGAATGGTTGTGCCCCTGTCGGGACGAATTCCGTTGCAGGAGTTGCTGATCTACGGATCAAAGTTTCCGCTCGGATATTGGGTCGCCCATTCATCCCCAGATCCCGATTCATTCCCAGACCAGGCGACGGCGGCCGCTATGGGCTCGTTGTCGTCGGCTGTCTACGCGACGGTCAGCGCATGACCACAGAACCCGACTTCATGCTCAACCGGCCCGGCGCTCTGATCGCGGCCGTGCCTGCCGTTCTCGGCTTCGTCCCTGAGAAATCACTTGTGCTCGTCACCGTCGATCGCGGTGAGTTGGGTGCGGTGTTGCGAGTGGACCTGTCGCCGCGCCTGGCCGACACCATTGACCACATCGCAGAAGTCGCCGCGGCGGCCAGACCCGATGCTGCCATCGCGGTGATCGTCGACGCAGACGGTGCGCTATGTCCCATGTGTGCCGAAGACTACCGCGTGCTGACCAGTGCATTATCTGAAGTGCTTGCGCTGCAGGATATTACACTTCTGGCAGTGCATGTCGTCGACCAGATCGCCGCGGGCGGCAAATGGCATTGCGCGGATATGTGCGGTGCGCGGGGGACCATCGATGACCCGTCTTCGTCGCCCCTGGCCATGGCGGCAGTGCTCGACGGACGCCAACTCTATTCACGGCGGGAGGAGCTGAGCGAGGTCATCGCGCTGACCGATGTCGCCCGAGCGCAGCGCCTGGGACGGCGGATTCGCCGACGTCTCAAAGCGCGCGATGCAGAAGCTGTCGGGACCAACGCGGGCCGCGCCCGATGTGACGTCGAACGCGCGATCGCTGCGGTCACCGGCGTGCGCGACGGTGGTGCCCTGTCCGACGCCGAACTGGCCGAATTAGCCTGCGGCTTGACCGATCTCACGGTGCGGGACACCTTGTATGCGTTGGCCGTGGGTGTTCAGGCGACAGAGGCCGAGACGTTGTGGGGGATGCTCTGCCGAGCGCTTCCCGCTCCCTGGCGGGTGGAAGCGCTTGTGCTGCTGGCGTTCTCCGCCTACTCGCGCGGAGACGGCCCGCTGGCGGGCGTTGCGTTGGAGGCGGCACTGCGGGACGGTGGCGATCACCGAATGGCATCGATGCTCGATACAGCGTTGCAGTCGGGGTTACGGCCAGAAAAAATCCGGGATCTGGCACTCACGGGTTACCGATTGGCGGATCAACTGGGAGTTGACCTGCCGCCGCGACGGGCGTTCGGTCGTCGGGCCGGTTAGACCTTCTCGACCTTGACTGTGTGTGCCATGTGATGCGGCAGCTCGACGTCCTCGTGCCCGGGGATCACGATCGTGACGACACCGGCCGGGCTGGTCTGGACAGTCACCCGCGCGTTGGGGACGACGCCGGCTTCCTTGAGCCGGGAGATCAGCTCGACGTCGCCCTGCACATGCTCCGTGAGCTGTCGCACGACTACCGCCACCGGGGCGCCGGCGGGCAGCTCCGTGAGGCGAACGAGGTCGCCGCGACTGGGCGCCGCCATCGGGTCCACACCGAGCTCGGCGAGACCCGGGATCGGGTTGCCGAACGGTGAGGTAGTGGGGTTGTCCAGGACCTGCACCAGGCGCCTTTCCACGTCCTCACTCATGACGTGCTCCCAACGACATGCCTCGGCGTGCACTTCCTCCCACGGCAGGCCGATGATGTCGACGAGGAGCCGTTCGGCGAGACGGTGCTTGCGCATCACGGCAACGGCCAGCGTGCGGCCCTTTGAGCTCAACTCGAGGTGACGGTCCCCTGCGACCTGGAGCAGTCCGTCGCGCTCCATCCTTGACACGGTTTGGCTGACGGTCGGCCCGCTCTGCTCCAAACGTTCCGCGATGCGCGCGCGCAGCGGAATCACGCCCTCCTCCTCGAGGTCGTAGATGGTCCGCAAGTACATCTCGGTGGTATCAACCAGGTCGTTCATCAGGCACCCTCCGTCGCCCAAAGTCTACCGTTCTAGCTGGAATAACGGGGTGCTCTGATTACCCGGCCGTGTTGCGGGGTCCGCGGGAGTGCGACCTGCCCGACGGGTACCTGCGGTCAGACGTGTGCCCCGTCCCTATCGGGGACGGGGCACACGGGAGGGAGGTCAGCTGGCGTAGGAGCGGAGCCGGTCGGCGCGTTCGCCGTGCCGCAGCTTGGCCATGACTTCGCGTTCGATCTGACGGACGCGCTCACGGGAAAGCCCGAAGAGCTTGCCGATCTGATCGAGGGTCCGCGGCTGCCCGTCGTCGAGACCGAACCGCAGGCGGATCACCTGATGTTCACGCTCGTCGAGCGTGGAGAGCACGCTGCGAATATCGGTGTGCAGCAGCTCGGAGATCACCGCGTTCTCCGCCGACATCGCTTCGGCGTCTTCGATGAAGTCACCGAGCGGCGCCTCCTCGTCGCTTCCGACGGGCATGTCCAGGCTGACCGGGTCGCGGCTGTGCTCGAGCAGGTCGTTGATCTTCTCGACGGGGATTCCCGACTCTTCGGCCAGTTCCTCGTCAGTGGCTTCACGGCCGAGGTTCTGGTGCATCTCGCGCTTGATGCGTGCCAACTTGTTCACCTGCTCGACAAGATGAACGGGAAGGCGGATGGTCCGGCTCTGGTCGGCCATACCGCGAGTGATCGCCTGACGGATCCACCAGGTGGCATACGTAGAGAATTTGAAGCCCTTGGCGTAGTCGAACTTCTCCATCGCGCGGATCAACCCGAGGTTGCCCTCTTGGATCAGGTCGAGCAGCGGCATGCCGCGGCCGGTGTAACGCTTTGCCAGCGATACGACTAGACGGAGGTTGGCCTCGAGGAGATGACTGCGGGCGGCTTCGCCGTCGCGCACCAGGGCGGCCAGCTCGCGTTTGCGAGTCTCGCCGAGCCGCTTGCGGGTTTCGAGCAGATGCGCTGCATACAGTCCGGCCTCGATCCGCTTGGCCAATTCAACCTCGTCCGCTGCGTTGAGCAACGCGGTCTTGCCGATCCCGTTGAGATACACCCGCACGAGGTCGGCAGCTGGACTCTGGGCGTCCAGATCATGGTCAACTCGGCTGAAAGTGGCGTTTGCCATTGAGGCCTCCTGATCGCGTCGACTAGCTAGAGAGTGCAACGCTTTACCTGCGGTGGAAGTTCCCGCGCATGACGTTGAGTAGCCCCTCTGAGCTGCGGTTATTCAGCGGTGACCTGAGAATGTACTGAGAATAGGGACAGAGTGTCCTAATTGCCCTCGGGCCCAGCCCGGTTCGCGTCGTCGGATAGCGGCGGAACCCGCTTTCCGGGCTCGAGTTCGGGGCGTTTCGCCGTCGGGAACAGCGGCGTGCGAGTGGGCTGGTTCTCGAACCGGCGCGGCTCCTCCGCGCTCCTGGGCGGCCGGTCGTTGGCCACCAGCACCGCGATCCACGGCAGCGGAATCGATGCCACGAGAATCAACAGCGAGATCAGCCCGTTGTGCCAGATTCCATAGGCGACCGCGGCAAGGATCAGCGCCGGTATGCGAAACGTCATGATCGTCAGGTACTTCCGCACCCGGGCGCGGTGTTCTTCTTCGTAGGGCAGCGCCGCGGCGGTGATTAGGACGGGTCGTCCCTCATCGTCGAAACTCAGCTCTTGGCCGTGTTTCACAACTCCACTGTTGCACAACCCTGGAGACGCTGTGAGACCGGTTTCCTGCCACGCTTTGAGCGGGCAGAATGGCTGACATGCAGACGCAGACGATCGAACGCACCGAGACCGACGAACGCGTCGACGACGGGACCGACAGTGACACCCCCAAGTTCTTCCACTATGTGAAAAAAGACAGGATCGCCGAGAGCGCCGTGATGGGCACCCATGTCGTCGCGCTGTGCGGGGAGGTGTTTCCCGTCACGCGTTCGGCGAAACCGGGGTCGCCGGTGTGCCCGGACTGCAAGCGAGTTTTCGAGCAACTCAAGAAGGAATGACCGGACCCGCGTCGTCCGCTTTCTCGCCGCTGCCAGGGCCTTCCTTCTCATTGCTGACGTCGCGTTGCGCCGTTGCGACCTCGTCCGGCTTCTCGCTCTGCTCGTCGCTGATCATCTCCTCGGCACGGGCCTTGATCCAGAAGCCGAGCCGTCGCGCGTGGGTGTCTGGCGCCGGCCACTCCTCTTGAATCGCGTTGTTCAATTGGGCGCCGATGACGACCGCGAATCCCAGGAAGAACGCAAACAACAAGAAGGCGATCGGTGTCGCCAGCGCGCCATACGTGTAGCCGGTGCTGGTGATCCACTGCAGGTACAACCGCAGGATGTAGCTGGCGACCAGAAAGACCACCGTTGCGAGCACCGCGCCAAGCACGAGTCGGTGCGTCGGCAACGGCTTAGGCAACGACACTCGGTAGAGCGCGGTGACGATGACCGCCAGGCCGAGGCCCAGCACGGGGTAGTAGCCGTACTGCAGCACGTTGGCGAAACTGTCGGGGATGAACCTGACCAGCTTTTGCGGACCGAGCGCGATGAGCGGCAAAACCACGATGGCCACCATCAACATGACGATGTAGATGCCGAGTGCGAGAAAGCGTTGACTCACCGGGTGGCGCAGCGGCGTTTGGCTATGTGCTTCGACGGTCGAATCGACGAAGGCCGAGACGGCCGAGGACCCCGCCCACAACGAGATCACAAAACCCAGCGACACGACCTCCCCGCGTGCGCCCGCCATGATGTCGGTGACCGAGGGCGTGATGATCTCGTTCACGACGTTGCGCGAGAAGAAGTGACTCGCCGCACTGATGAGCCAATGCTCGATGGTCGGCAACGTAGTCGGACCGAACAGCGGCGCGATGTACGCGAGGCTGCCGAGCAACCCGAGTAACAGCGGCGGGAGCGACAGCGCCGACCAAAACGCCGCTTGAGCGGACTCGGCGAATATCGAGTCGTCCCAAGCCTTCGACAGGGTTCGCTTGATGACACGCAACACCGAGCGTTTCGTCGGTTTGAGCGCCGCCTCGTCAGCCATAACACATCCAGCATTGCTGACCGACGGAGTCGCTGCCCAGTCGACCGCCTACGACGCGCCGAGCGGGTTCCAGATCAGGCTTGGACCGGGGCGCTGACCTCGATGACGGCGGCCAGCTCTACCAGCTTCGCCTCATGCTCGTTGGCGTGATGTTGGCAGAACAGAAGCTCACCACCCGACGGCAGCTTCGCGCGCACACGAGCAGCGGCGCCGCAGCGGTCGCAGCGGTCAGCCCTGGTGAGTTCTGGACTGATGAGCGTTGCGGTCATAGCGTCCACCTCTCGCGTCGGCGTTTCTCTACTGTGACAGACACATTCTTGATCGGCCTTGTTCCGCAGCCCTGTGCAGGTGTGTCGTGTCTCACCTTTTTCATCGGCCGTGGTCAGCGGATGGTTACCCAAATGACGTTGCTGTTACATCTCTGTTCACCGGCGGATTTGGCGGAGGCCCGGCGCCGGGGCGAACATCGCCCGGGCTCGCTCAGCGACGTCGGTTTCGTCCACCTGTCGACCCCTGAGCAGGTGCACCTGCCTGCCAACCGCCTGTATGCGGGGCGCACCGACCTTGTCCTCCTGCACCTCGACCCCGGTCGGTTGGGCGCCTCGGTGCGCTGGGAGCCGGGTGACCCGTCAGATCCGACATCGATGCTGTTTCCGCATCTCTACGGACCGGTGCCCCTCGATGCGATCGTCGCGACGAGCGAATACCGACCGGGGCCGGACGGCAGATTCGGGCCGGTTCAGTCGGTGACGACGTAGGCGTCGACCTCTATCTCCACGTACAGGCCGGGATCGATCAGCGCGCTGACCTCCACCATGGTCGCAACCGGCATGACATCGCCGAACACGCCGGCGTGTACGTCGCCGATCTCGCGCCAGCGGCTGATATCCGTCACGTACATGCGGGTGCGAACCACATCGCGCAGTGTCGCGCCGACCTCCAGAAGTGCCGCCTCGATGCGTTTCAGCGCATCGCGGGTCTGCGCGGCGACGTCGTCACCGGTGCCCGTCGTCCCAGCGACCGCGACGTGCGAACCCACTCGCACCGCCCTCGAGTAGCCGACGGTGTGTTCGAACACCGAATCCGACGACACATTGCGGCGCATCTCCGGGAGGCTATCCGACCTGCCACCTACACTGGCCCACCGTGGGAATTCTGTACGGCTTCGCGCCGTGGATCGTTTACTGGGTGCTCGTCGGGAACGTCCCCTTCGGCACCGCGGTGTTGGTGGCGCTCGCAGTGGCCGCGGCCTCCTTCTTCCTCGGCCGAATCAACGGCAAGCCTGGGCGGACCCTCGAAATGGGCGCACTGGCAACGTTTTTGGTGTTGACGGCGTTGACGTTCACCCTCAGTCAGGAATTCATGGAGCAGTGGATTCAACCGTTGAGCAACGCTGGGATCTTCCTCGTCGCTCTGGTGGGTGCGCTCCTGGGCAAGCCGTTCGTGCGCGAATTCGCGGAGGTGGACCAGCCGCCGGAGGTGATCAAAAGCGAACCGTTCGCCCGCATCACGTCTCTGCTGACCTGGATTTGGATCGCCGCATTTGCCGGCATGACGATTTCGTCCGCGATCCCGCCGATCGCTTACGGCGGGGCCACGATCCTCGACACGAAGACTCCATTGTCGTTCGTCTGCTATTGGGTGATCCCGTTCACGCTTCTGGGACTGGCCGCGCTCGCTTCGCGAATCCTGCCGGAACGGATGGCACCCGATCCGGAGGACATCGTCCGCAGCACCACCTTCGTCGCGTACGGCGAAGCCACCATCGACGAGTTGTACTACCTCGCCCAGGAACACGCGAACAGAGAAGTCGGCAAGGACAAAGAGGCCTTCGAAGTCAAAGTCGGCGGCAAGGGCACGCCGCTGGTCGGCGACGAAGAACGCAATTCGTGGCCCTCGACATACAAGGTGCGGGCGCGAAAATAAGCGCTTGCGGTGGCCAGCAACAAGCACACGGCCCAGGCATCGTCGTTGTGGCCCACGTAGACACGGCCGCGCGCCGAGCGGGGTTCACAATCAAGCAAACTCCAGCCGGGCATCGTTATGGTGTCGCGGCCGTCGCGTTCCCGGCGCTGCGGTGAGGTCTTGGTCACCAACGTCGGTCGAGTAGTTCAGTACCCGGTCACGAAGGCTGCAGCAGGGATACGATTCCGGGCAGTTGGTCACTAGCAGCCTCAGCAGTCGAAGGCGTCGAACATGGACTATCCACCCGCGTGTGTGCGGCCGCGTTGGACCGGAAGTGTTCGTCGACTCGCGGGAGTCCCCGCATGACATATGACGGTGTCCTGCGGGAGAAGCTTCGGATCCCGGAGGTGAGCGGACTCTTCAGGCAACGGCTCGAGAAGCCGCTGCTGGAAGGTTCGCCCACGGCGCTCGACGTTGTCATCGCGCCCGCCGGATGTGGAAAGACGACGCTGCTCGCACGGGTTGCCGCGGCCTCGCAGGCACCGGTCGGCTGGTATCGCATCACTGCGGATGATTCGGCAGAGAGCCGACTCGTGGCCTACCTGGCCGGTGCTATGGCCAGCTTCGTTGACATCGATCACGTTGATTCGGTCGGGGCGTTGCTGGGCGCTCTGGACCAGTGGTCAGGCTCGGGTGGATTGCTGATCCTCGACGATCTTCACGAGATCGCGGACACCCGCGCGGAAGTCGCGCTGGAACGCTTTCTCTCACTGCGTCCTCCGCGCCTGCAGGTCATCTGCGGATCCCGCCGAATGCCCGAAGTCAACGTCCCTCGCATCAAAGTGTCGGGGACTTTCCGCGAAATCAGCAGCGACGATTTGCGCTTCCGGTCCTGGGAGGTCGAAGAGCTGTTCGCCTCGGTGTACCAGGAACCACTGCGACCGGAGGCAGCAGCCGCCCTCACCCGCAGGACGGGGGGCTGGGCGGCGGGGCTTCAGCTGTTCCACCTGGCAACGGCCGGGCGCACGGCTACCGAAAGGCACCAAGCCGTATCAGATCTCGGTGGCCGATCCAAACTCGTGCGGTCCTATCTCACCCGCAACGTGCTTGCCGAATTGCCGCCGGATCGCCGCGAATTCCTGCTGCGAACCTGCGCGCTCGGCCGGTTGTCCGGAAGCGCGTGTGATGCGTTGCTGGGCACCACGGGAAGCCACCGCATACTCGAACAACTGGAAAACGCCCAGCTATTCACGTTTACCGACGACGGCGGCATGTACTTCCGTTACCACGAAGTGCTGCAGTCACATCTGGAACTTGCGATGGTCGAGGAACACGGTCCGGACGGCGCCAAGGCGTGGTACCTGAAGAGTGCCGCCGTGCTCGAATCGTTGGGGGAGCTGCGGCCGGCAGTGCGGGCCTACGCGAAAGCCGGTGACTGGGTGGCCGTTTCACGTCTGATGCGTGACACCGACGGGGGCGGCATCGATGCGAGCTCTGTCGATGACGCGCATCTCCTGCCGGCCAGTACATGGCAACACGATCCCTGGCTCGCCGTTGCGAACGCCCGTCGCTTGGTGCGGGAAGGTGCTCTGCAGCGTGCTGTGGATGCTTACGGTCACGCCCAGACGCTTTACGACGAGCCGAACTACCGCCAGATGTGCCGCCGCGAATGCGACGCGGTGGCCATGTGGTTGCCCGGTGCCTCGACGTCGGGGGCGTCATCGAGTCGTTCGGAGGCTCAGCACTGGAGTGGCGTCCTTCGTGATGCGGTTCGCCGCACGCCGGAGTTCGCCGCTTTGCCCGAGGTCGCCGGCGAGGAGGGTCGCATCCGGGTGATGCACGGACTGGCCGCCACTGTCGCAGGTGAAATACGGTTAGCGCGGCAGCTTCTGGCTTCTGTTCGCCGCGATGAGTCAGCCGATGCGTTGGCGACGATATTCGCGACCCTGGCGCTGGCATTACACGACCTCATCGACGGTGACGATTCGGATCCCGCGGCGAGGTTGAGCACCATTGCGGCGCTGGCTGAAAACGAGGGCGTGCCGTGGGTTTCGCGATTGTGCACTGGACTCGAGCAGATCGCTCTGGTCAAGTCGCAGGAAGCCGCGTGGCGATTCGAGAGTTGCTCTGAGATCGTTCTCGCGGCTGAACGGATGGGCGACCGCTGGGGTGCCGGACTGCTGAAGTTCGTGATCGGCGTGGCCAAACAGCGGGTCGGCGAGTCTGGGATGTCAGAATTATCAACTGCAGCTGAAACTTTCGCCGAGTTGGACGCGCCGGTGCTCGAGCATTGGTGCCGCCTGCTGACCATCCGCGAAGACCCGGCAGTATCCGCGGTGGCGAGATCCGTCGAGACCAGCCGGATGCTGCGAACGCGTGGCGCCGAGGCGTTTGCGCTGAGGCTCGCAGAGTCCATCGCCCCGGACGGCCGATCGCAGGAACCGTCCGCCGCGGCCGAACTTGCCGCCGAATGTGGACTGCCGTTGCCCGCGTCCCGTTTTCGCCCGAAATCCGCTGATGCGGTGACGATTTCGGCCCCCACCGGGAGTACGTCGATCGCGATCACGTGCTTCGGCGGCTATGCCATCGCGGTGGACGGCGCCCCCATCGCGTTGGGATCGCTGCGGCCGAAGGCGCGGGCGGTGCTGCAGCTCTTGTCGTTGTCGCCCGACTGCGACCACCATCGCGAATTTCTCGAAGAACTGCTGTGGGCGGGCGTCGACCATTCCGTTGCGTGTCACCGGCTGCAGGTCGCGGTGTCAAGCGTACGGACGATGTTCGGCGATCACGGCGTCGTCGTCCGCCGCGACGGCGAATCGTATCGGCTGTGCCTGCCAGTCGGTGCGCGCGTTGACGTTCGAGACTTCGCCGACGCGCTCGCGCGGGCGGCGACGTTGTCGGCGCGGGGTGATCTTGCGGGGCGCATGGGGGCACGTCAGGAAGCGCTCAACCTGTACACGGGTCAGCTATTACCGGGATTCACCGGCTCCGAACACGTCGAGTCAGAGCGGGATCGGTTGCGGCGCAACGCGGCCGCCGCAGCCGCAGCCCTGGCGTCGGATTTCCGGACGTTAGGTGACCACGAGCACGCCCTGATCGCGGCGCAGAGATCGGTGGACCTGGATCCCTATCAGGAAGAGCCGTGGCTGATCCTGGCCGACCTACACGAGAAGACGGACGACACCTCGGCCGCCCAGCACGTCCGTCGCGAGCACGCTCGCATGAAGGTCGAGCTGGAGGTCTGACTACGACGGCGGCCCCTCACCGTCGCCGTCGCTGGTCTCGGTGCCTCCGGACGACGAGGGATCGACGATCGGCATGATTGTTGTCGAGTCCGGATCGCTCCGGCGAAGCGCTGCAGTGCGATCCGGCCTGTTGCCGTCGCCGTCGCCGTCGGGAGCAGGCGCGGGTACGGGCGCGCCCGTGTCGCCATCGGGAGAGGCAGGCGGCGGCGCGTCGACCGGTTCGGGCGGGGCTGGTCGGCTGACCACCTCGACCTTGTGCGGGATGTGGGCCGGCTTCACGGATTCGACCAGGGCATCGAGGCTGCGAACATCGAGTTCGACGCCGTGATCGACGGTGACTCGGACAAGGAGGCTCGGCACCGGCTGGCCGGCGGCCCGCGAGTTCGGCTTGTCCGACCAGGTTGCCGAGCCGGATTCGATTACCTCGGTTTCCTGGTTGAACGTAGCCCGCACCGCCTCGCGGACCCCCTGCACCGTCCCGCGCCACGGCAGCATCGCAGCTGCCGCGAGGATCAGTTCCCGCTTCCTGTCGGGGTCCGGGTGCTGGCCCACGCTCAGACCGATCCAGCCGGCAAGCCAGTCGAGCATGTCCTCTGGGGTCGTCTTGGGATCAAGGTATGCCGGAAAACAATCCAGCGTCGCAAAGACCGGGGCCAGCACCTCGTCGAACGCATCGAGTAGCTGTTCTGCGAGCGGATCTTCGCGGTACACCAGCGGCATCGTGTCCATCAGGGGCAATGGCGAGATCACGCCGGCCGCACCGGCTCTCATTGGTCGAGCACCCGAACGCTATGTCTCCCGAATGAGTAGACGAGCTCATTCCGCGCCAACCGAATCACGTCTGCAGGAGTGTCCGCACGCTCCCTGGTCTCCGGGTCGACTGCGAACAGCTGCACGTTGATCGGCCCAGCCATGTCTATCCCAGGTATCCACGCCAACGCGGCGGTCACGTCGTGCACTTGCACCGAGCGTCCGATGGGCCACCCGGTGCCGTTCAATCCACCCTTGAGCGGATGCAGCAGCCGGTTCAGCGCCCTCAGCACATCGGTTCTCAGTTGTTCCCGGTGAAATCCGGGTAACGGGTACAGCGACACCACGGCAGTAATACCCCAATAGCGGGGCGGCTCGACGATCAGGCGGGTGCCCACGAGCCGTCGCTCGTTCAGATGATTCTTGATCCGCTGAATGGTCTCCGGCTGCGGGTCGAGGTCTTCACGGCGAACGGATTCCATTGCGTCGCTTGAGACGTGCGGCACGACCAGCACGCGAACGATGCCCGCTTCCCGCTCGCTGGAAGCGGCGAGGCAGTGCGCACGGGCGATCTCCGGTGCCACGTCACGTGTGAGCTGTTCGAAATCCTGGACCGTGACGGCTTTTCCGCGGGTACGAAGCAGCATCGGACCGCGCGCCTTCACTTCGTCCACCGTCTCCGACTCTGCACCGCCGACTGCCGCTCTGCGGTTCTCCACACGGGAGATGTACGGGACGCTGGTCTTGAGCACCCTTATCTGGCCGATACCGACGTTCCCCTTCTTACCACCACCGGTTCGGTAAGCGGAAACGACGATCGAGGCGGATTTCCGTGGGATGGCACCGTACTGCCGCACGGTGCCGTCGGCCTCTCGGACCATCGGTCCGAAAGCGATCTCGCCGGTTACCGGGTCGATGTGGAATGTACGGCTCGAGTCGCTCTCGGCGCCGAAGTGCTCAACGGATCGCCAATCGGTCGACTCTTCGCCGGCGGTCACTGAAAGCGAGCTGCCTTCCCAGGGCAGGACCGGTCGGTGCTGGAGTGCGAAGCGCTGCCCCGCGGTGCCGTCCGATGTCCCGATTGTCTCGTCGTGGACGACGCGCGCATGAATGATGCGCGCGGTGCCCCCGACGGTCGCGGCCGAGATCGACCTGATGAACGGAGATTCGCTGTAGGTCGACTGGTCAG
>JAVHWG010000130.1:0-9962 GCA_032159965.1 Mycobacterium sp. | reverse complement strand
GACCCGTGGATGGGCTCGAAAGGATCCGGTTTCGGCCGCAATGTGCCTCTGTCCAAGACGTTTCCGGACACCAAGCGGTTGCTCGATCCCGACCCGCGGATGATCAGCCGCCGGCTGATGGCCCGCGACGAGTTCAAACCGGCCGGCATCATCAACGCACTTGCTGCCGCATGGCTGCAGTTCGAGAACCACAACTGGTTCTTCCACGGCGACGGCGTCGCGGACAAAACCATCGACATTCCGCTGCGCGAAGGTGACGAATTCCCCGAAGACCCGATGAGGATCCGCTGCACGATCCCGATGCGGGGCGAGATCATCGAAGGTTGCCCCGCACCGGTTTTCGGCAACGTCGAAACCCATTGGTGGGACGGCTCGCAGGTCTACGGCAGCGGCAAGGAGCGCCAGGCCGAGGTCCGCACGTTCGTCGATGGCAAGGTGAAGGTCGGCGACGACGGGCGGCTGCCCAAGAGCGACATCCCCGGCATCGACCTCACCGGCATGCGGGAGAACTGGTGGGTCGGCGTCGGCTTGCTGCACACCTTGTTCGCCCGTGAGCACAACTCGGTGTGCGATGCGCTGAGGAAGGCGTACCCAAGTCTTGACGATCAACGCCTCTTCGAGCTCGGGGTGCTGGTGGTGTCTGCGCTGATAGGGAAGATCCATACGGTGGAGTGGACGACGTGCGTGCTGCGCCATCCCGCACTGCAAATCGGGATGAATGCCAACTGGTATGGCGCACTTGGCGAGACGTTCAAGGACCGGATCGGTCGTATGGGCGACAGTGAGGTTCTCTCGGGCATCATCGGGTCGTCGTCCGACCACCACTCAGCGCCGTTCTCGTTGACGGAAGAGTTCGTCTCTGTCTACCGGATGCATCCGCTGATTCCCGACGACTGGAATTTCTTCTCGCTGGAGTCGGGGGAGCACCTCGAGCATCAGTACTTCACCGAACTGCAGGGCCGTTTCACGCGCGACTTCATGGACCGCATGCAGATGGGCGACATGTGGTACTCGTTCGGCATCGCCAGCGCCGGAGCGGTGTGCCTGCACAATTATCCGAATGCGCTGCGGGAGCTGAAGCGGGTAGACGGGCAGATCACCGATCTGGCGACCCTGGACATAGTTCGCGACAGGGAGCGAGGAGTGCCCAGGTACAACGACTTCCGTGAAGCGCTGCGTATGCCACGTCGCAAGACGATCGAAGAGATCACGCCGAACGGTCAGTGGGCCAGGGAGATCAACGACGTGTACAACGGCGACGTCGACGCGGTCGACCTGCAGATCGGGATGCAGGCCGAGAAGCCGCCCAAGGGATTCGGATTCTCGGACACCGCGTTCCGCATCTTCATCCTGATGGCGTCACGCCGGTTGAAGAGTGATCGATTCTTCACCAACGACTTCCGGCCCGAGGTGTACACCCAGGTCGGCTATGACTGGGTGAATCACACATCGATGAAGGATGTTCTTCTCCGCCACTACCCCGAACTCGGACCGGTGATCGGCGACGCCGAGCGGGTGTTCGCGCCGTGGCCGCGGCTGGGCGCACCCTTGCCCGGCAAGAAGAATCCGATCGTCCAGCTCGCGGACTCCGTCCGCGCCTACATTCCGTGGGGGTAATCGACTGTGGCAGATTTCCCGCACGCGTCTGTTATCGAAGGGATTCGGTTCACCGCCCAGATCGGTGCTCCTAACATAATTCTGGGTTTGTTCAACAAGCGGGAACTGCCGTCGCGGATCGCTTCCACGGTGGGCGCTGACTATCTCGGTTACCAGCTGGTGGAAGGGCTAGTCCGCAGCCATGGTCCCGGGCCCTTCTATGTCCGTGTCGCAAAGGACGAGGCGCTCCTGCTCACAAACCCCGACGATCTGCAGTTCGTGCTGGATGGCTCGCCAGATCCGTTCGCGTCGGATCCTCCGCCGAAACGCAAGGGGATGAGCGCATTTCAGCCCGATGCGCTCACGATCTCACGCAAACCCGTCTGGGAGGATCGGCGGCGCTTCGCCGAGGCCGTGCTCGACACCGGTAAGCCCATGCACAGGCTCGCGCAGACTTTTGCCGGCGTCGCTGCGCAGACCGTCGCGGAACTGGTGCCACAGAAGACGGATTGGGAAACTTTCAATGACGCTTTCCAGAAGTTGACGCGTCGCGTGGTCTTCGGTGACAGGGCCGCAGACGACACCCGGCTGTCGGAGATGCTGAGTGAGTTGATGTCCGCGGGAAACAAGATGCCGGGGGAGCCGGCGCCTGGCTACAGCGAGTTCATCGCGCGGATCGATACCTACCTTGCCAATCCCGAGCCCGACAGCCTCGCGGGGTTAGTGGTGGAGGCACCCCCCTTGGCTGAGGGCAAGCCTTCCGGACAGCTGGTGCATTGGTTGTTCGCGATGGGGGATACGCTGGCGGCCAACACATTCCGGGCGCTCGCCACGCTGGCCACGCATCCGGAGCAGCAGCGTGAGGTACGTGCGGAAATGGCGCGCTCCGACATCAACTCCGGCGGCGGGATCGCCTCCCTCGAGTACCTCGCCGGATGCCTGCTGGAGGCCATGCGTCTGTGGCCAACGACGGCGCTGTTCGGTCGGGTGGCCACACGCGACGTGGAGTTCGCTAATGGCGCTGTGGTGCCCGAAGGCACGCAATTACTCATCTACAACGTGTTCAATCACCGCAATCGCGAACGCATCCCCTACGCGGACCGGTTCTCGCCCGGCGAGTGGGCCAGCGGGGATGCCGGCAGTGATTGGTCCTACAACTTCTTCAGCCACGGCCCGCAGGTCTGTCCGGGGGCAGGGCTGTCAGTGTTCCTCGGACAGGCGGTGCTTGCGCACATCCTCGACTCGGCGACACCCGAGGTGTCAGGCACGACCCTGGACCCGGCGAAACCGCTGCCACACAGCCTCGACCTCTACGGGTTCAGCGTCGGCTTCGTCAGGTAAGTGAGCGACCCGCGCTACTCAGACGGCGGGGCGAACAACTCCAGCGCGATGCCGTCGGGGTCGCGGAAGCTCAAGCCCGACCCGTAGCCCGCGTCCACGATCCCGCCGTGGCTGATGCCGAGCGCGTTGAGCCGGTCCATCCACGTCTCGAGGTCGGCGCGGCTCGCGACCCCGAAGCCGACATGGTCGAGGCCTACCCGAAACTCGGAGAACCGCTCGTCGGGCACACCGCGCTCGTGCTGGTGGATGCCGAACAGTGTCCCGCCGTCGAGCATCCACACCAGATGCCGGAATCCCGCGTCGGTGTGCTCGTCCAGCACGGGATCGGCGTCGAACAGCTGGCGATACCAGGGTCCGCTGGCCTCGGCGTCTCTGACGGTGACAGCGACGTGGGTCAGGCCGGGAAACTCAGGCATAACAACTCCTTCGGTGGGGGACGGTTAGACGACGCGTTTGCCGCGCCGGGCCCGGGATCGCATGTCCCGCAGGTACATCTGATAGCCGACCAGCCACAGCTGCCGCGGAATCATCTTGTCGGCCAGCCGCAGCCCCCTCAGCAGCCACTCGAACCGGCGCTGCTGTGTGGCCGTCCACGGCAGATCCATGTGCTCGCGGAACTCGGCGGGAAGGAAGCCGGTGGTCGCGAAGAGGTTCAGCGGGCCGCCGATCACTCGCAGGGGCCAGGGCAAGAAGACCAGGCTCGCCACGCCGTAAAGATGCCTGCGTACCGGCGGATCGATCCGCAGCTCGTCCAGTGACCGCTTCCAGTACTCGTCGAACGCAGCACGATCTGTCGGCCACATCGATTCCGGCACTTGCAATGTGGTGCCGAGCCGCCGGGCGTCGTGGTACACCGTGTCGGCGTCGTCGTCGTCGAGTGGTCCGTAGAGGAACTCCTGCTGGTCGATGAAGTAGCGGTACAGGCAGGCGGCCACCCAGAGTTGCAGCGTCGGGTCGAAGGCGTTGTAGGACACCGGGCTCCGCGACGAGGAACGGACCGCAGCGTGGGCCGTGTCGACTGCCCGCCGGATCAACTCGCGGTCCGCCTCGGTGCCGATCGTCGCCGCAGCCAGGTACGTGCCCGTGGTCCGCGCCCGCTTGAACGGGTGCTTGTAGACGTTGCCCGAGTCGACGGGGCTCTCCAGGACCCCGTACCCGACAGCCGGCGCCGACAACTGCATGATGACGTTTGCCGCCGGTAGCAGCACCGCCGCCGGATTGAGCAGGTCTGCGACCCGCGTCGGTCGTCGCGCCATAGGGGCAGTACACCACGATGTGAGACGCTGCCGAGGTGTTTGTGCCGAGATCGAACGCCGTCGGCGTGCTCGCCGGCTGGCTCGCCGACCTGGCGTTCGCTGACCCCCGCCGAGGGCACCCGGTGGCGGTATTCGGTGTCGGCGCCGCGACACTGGAGCGTGCGACGTACCGCGACAGTCGGCGTGCAGGGGCGCTGCATGTCGGCGTGCTGGTCGGCGCCGCCTCGGTTGTCGGCGTGGGGATCGAACGGGCCCTCGGTCCGTCGGGTGTCGCCCTCGCGACCTGGGCGGTGCTGGGCGGTACGTCGCTGACGCGGACGGGCTCGGCAATGGCAGGATTGCTTACCGCCGGGAACGTCATTGAGGCTCGACGTCTGCTGCCGTCGCTGTGCGGGCGCGACCCCGAGTCCCTCGATGCCGACGGAATAACCCGGGCAACGCTGGAGTCGTTAGCCGAGAACACTTCCGACGCACAGGTCGCTGCGCTGTTCTGGACCGCAGTCGGGGGAGTTCCCGGCGCGTTGGCATACCGCGCGATCAACACGCTTGACGCGATGATCGGCCATCGCTCGCTTCGTTACTCCCGGTTCGGTTGGGCGGCAGCGCGATTGGATGACATCGCCAATCTCGTCCCGGCACGGCTCACGGCAGCACTGGTCGTGCTGTGCGCACCGGTGGTCGGAGGATCACCGACAGGCGCCATCCGCGCGTGGCGTCGCGACGCCACGCGCCATCCCAGCCCGAATGCCGGCGTGGTCGAGGCCGCATTCGCGGGCGCACTGGGTGTCCGACTCGGCGGTCCGACACGCTACGAGCACGCGCTCGAGATCCGTCCCACGCTGGGAGATGGGTCCGCGCCCGATCTCGACGATCTGCGCCGAGCGGTCCGACTGTCGCGAATCGTGCAGGCGGCGGCCGCCGCGGCCACCCTTACTGCCTTCTGCCGTAGCGGTCGGCGAGTTTCTGCTCGGGCGTGAGCGGCGCTGCTGACTTCGGCGCCGCGGCACTCTCACGGCGGCGTTCCCGGATCTCGGCGAAGGCAAAATAGCCCAAGCCGATCGGCGCGACGATCCCGAACGCAATCCACTGAATGCCGTAGGACAGGAACGGGCCCGCGTCGAGATGGGGCAACGGCATGACGCCGAGACCCCCGGGCTGATTCTCCACCAACTGCAGATACGGCTGAGCGAGCTGTGTTCGGGTCACCGAGCCGACCTCTTGGGTGTTGATCGAATACACATGGATCACACCACTGTCGGTGATCGGCACCTTGTCGGCCTTGTCCTCGGAATCGCGCAGCCTTGCCGTGAGGGTCACCGGCTCGGCGGGCGGCGGCGAAATCGGCGGAACCCGTGCGCCTTTCAGCGGTCTTACGTACCCGCGGTCGACCAGGATCGTAGGGCCACCGTCGACCGCGAACGGCGTCAGCACCTCGAACGCAGGCGCGCCGTCGACCACCCTCAGCCGCGCGAGCACCGTCGCGTCCGGGATGTAGTGTCCTGTCGCGGTCACTCTGCGCCACTGGGCGGAATCCGCCTGCGACAACAGCGACCTCAGCGGCACGGGGTCGGCACTCAGTGACGCGGCGATCTGATCGTTTTCGCGTGATGTCTTGGTGTTCTTGCCGAGCTGCCACGGCGCGAGCACCGTGAAGCACAGGTACGCGAATGCGACGACCACCAACGCGAGCGCAATCCAGCCCGGCCGCAACAGAAACGCCACACGGCGCATCAGCCGACCGACCCGCGGACGGCGAGCTCTTGGTCGACCCAGTCGTGCAGACCGGGCAGCGATGCGTCGATCACGTCGTATGTTTCCTCGAAATCCTCGTCGCTGCCGTAGTACGGGTCCTCGACGTCGAGCGCGTGAGCTCCGGAACGCGGGTCGAACGAACGCAATAGCCTGATCCGCTCTGTCGGCACGCCGAGGTGGGCGAGCATCCGGACATGGTTGCGGCCCAGCGCGACAACGAGGTCCGCGCTCAGATGGTCGTCGTCGAGCTGCGCGGCGCGGTGTCTGGTCGGATAGCCGTGCGCGCGCAGCACCCGGTGAGCGCGTTCGTCGACCCCGGATCCGACATGCCAGTCACCCGTCCCCGCACTGGTGACCCGGATCGCAGTCGCCAATCCGCGTTCCTCGATCTGCTGGGCGAACATCTTCTCCGCCATCGGTGACCGGCAGATGTTGCCGGTGCACACGAACGTGACGTGCAGCGGCCCGGGCACTGGCTCAGACACCCAGCACCGCCCGCAGCGCGGCCACCGTCGGCACCCGGGTGAAGGGGCGGCCGACGTCGGGGTCGTCGAAATCGCGTCCGCCGTAACCCCATTCGACAAGAACGGTGTCGATGCCGTGCAATGCCGCGCCCTCGACATCGTGTGAGCGATCTCCGACCATCAACACGTGCTCGGGCATCGGGTCGAGTTGAGACAGCACGTGTGCGACGACATCGGCCTTCGTCGAGCGGACCCCGTCGGGACTTGCGCCTCCGATCACCTCGAAGTGCTCGTCGAGCCCGAAATGCGCCAGGATCATCCGTGCCGTGGGTTCGGCCTTCGACGTCGCGACGGCCAGGCGCACACCGGCGCTGCGAAGGTCGGACAGCAGCTCCGGGATCTCCTCGAACACTTCGTTCAGGACCCAGCCGCGGGAGGTGTAGTCAGCGCGATACGCCGCGATCGCCGCGGCAGCCTTCTCGCCGAGCCCCATGCGGCTGAGCGTGTGGTGCATGGGCGGCCCGACCACCATGCCGGCGAGGTCTGGGTCGTCGGGCACCGGCTCGCCGACCTGGCTCAGCGCGTAGCGGAAGCTGGACACGATGCCCCGGGCCGAATCGGTCAACGTGCCGTCCAGGTCGAAGATCACCAGTTCTGGCCGTGCGGTCACACTTTTTCCCGTCGCTTCGCTCGCCCCACCCGTCCATTCTCGCCGATTGCCTCGCACTACTGTCGGAGCCGTGCGCTATCACGGCGACCAGGCCGCATTACCCGGGATGCTGGACTTCGCCGTCAACGTGCGCGGAGCAGCGCCGCCGCCCTGGTTGCTGGACAGGCTTGCCGCGCGTTTGCCTGACCTCGGGAGTTACCCCACCCGCCGGGACGTGGAAGCCGCCACCGCAGCGGCAGGGGCGCGTCACGGCAGGGGCGACGACAACGTGATGCTTCTCGCCGGTGCCACGGAAGCCTTCTCACTCCTGGCGAATTTGCGCCCGCGGCTCGCCGCGGTCCTCGCGCCGTCCTTCACCGAGCCCGATGCGGCGCTGGCCGCCGCAGGTGTCCCGGTCACCCACGTCGTGGTGCCCCCGCCGTTCGGTATCGGCGCCGCGGAGATCCCCGACGAAGCCGACCTCGTGGTCGTCGGCAACCCGACCAACCCGACATCGGTGCTCCACCCGCGCGAACACATACTGCGGCTGCGGCGAGAAGGCCGGACCGTGGTCGTGGACGAGGCCTTCGCCGACGCAGTCCCGGGCGAGCCGGAATCGCTGTCGTCGGAGCCGCTGCCCGACGTGCTGGTGCTGCGGAGTCTGACCAAGACGTGGGCGCTACCCGGACTACGGGTCGGATACGCGGTGGGCGCGCCCGCGGTCCTGCGCAAGCTGTCCGCGACGCGCCCGCACTGGCCGTTGGGCACACTGCAACTGGAGGCGTTGATCGCGTGTAATCACCCGGACGCGGTGGCCGCGGCCGAAGAACAGGCAGCCCGACTCGTCGAGATGCGCGCCGAAATGGCCGACGCGCTCACGGCGATCGGCATTCAGGTTGTCGACGGAGCCGGACCTTTCGTTCTCTTCGAGGTGCCGGATGCCCACCTGACACGAACGCGCTTGGCCGCCAAAGGAATCGCTGTCCGTAGGTGTGACACGTTCGTCGGTCTGGACGGACCGTTCCTACGTGCGGCAGTCAGGCCGGAATGGCCGACGCTGGTGGCGGCGCTGGCCGAGGTGCTGACGTGAGCGTGCGGCTGTCCGACGTCATCGCCGTGCTGGAGGAGGCCTATCCGCCGGGGTTGGCGCAATCGTGGGACTCGGTGGGTTTGGTATGCGGGGACCCGTCCGACACCGTCGACAGCGTCGTCGTCGCCGTGGACGCCACTGCCGCCGTGGCCACCGAGGTGCCCGAGGGAGGGCTGCTGCTCGCGCATCATCCGCTGCTTCTTCGCGGCGTCGACTCCGTGGCGGCCAGCACACCCAAGGGCTCGCTGGTGCACACCCTGATCCGTTCGGGCCGTGCGCTGTTCACCGCCCACACCAACGCCGACTCGGCATCACCGGGGGTATCCGACGCGTTGGCCGACGCCGTCGGCATCGACGTGGACGGTGTCTTGTCGCCCCTGTCCGACGGACCTGAGCTCGACAAGTGGGTGGTCTTCGTGCCGCAGGAGAACGCGGACCCGTTGCGGCTGGCGTTGTTTGCGGCTGGAGCCGGCCAGATCGGCGACTACTCGCACTGCAGTTGGAGTGTCGCGGGCATCGGGCAGTTCCTGCCGGGGCAGGGCGCCGCACCCGCGATCGGCAGCGTCGGATCTGTCGAGCACGTCGTCGAAGACCGGGTCGAGGTCATCGCACCCGCCTCCGCGCGGGCCGCGGTTCTTGCGGCGATGCGCACGGCCCATCCGTACGAGGAACCGGCGTTCGACGTCTTGGCGCTGGCGCCGCTGCCGGGCGATGTGGGATTGGGCCGGGTCGGTTCACTACGGTCGCCAGAACCATTGCACCAGTTCGTTTCCCGTGTTCAGTCCGCATTGCCGACGACATCCTGGGGGGTGCGGGCGGCCGGTGATCCTGACGCACAGGTGGCGCGCGTCGCGGTGTGCGGGGGAGCGGGTGATTCGCTTCTCCCCGATGTGGCGCGCGCTGGTGTGGACGTGTACGTGACCGCCGATCTGCGTCACCACCCCGCCGACGAGCACCGACGGGTGTCGGAGGTTGCGCTCGTCGACGCCGCGCACTGGGCCACCGAGTTCCCTTGGTGCGAGCAGGCCGCCGACGTGCTGCGTGGCCGATTCGGTTCGGCGCTCGACGTGCGCGTGTCCAAGACCCGAACCGATCCGTGGAACGTCGAGGTTCACTCCTGATGAAAGCTGCTGTGGAACAACAACGCTCGTTGGCCGACGTGGTAGAGATCGACGCCGAACTGGCACGTATCGCGCATCGACGCGCGCACCTGCCCGAGCTGCAGCGGCACGCCGAGGTGCAAGCCGAACACCGGTCCGCCAGCGACCGAGTCGCGGCGTTGCAGCTCGCGCTGGAAGACGTTGAGACGCAGGTCAATCGGTACGAGACGGAGATCGATGCGGTCCGTCAGCGCGAGGAGCGGGATCGTTCACTGCTGGACTCGGGGCGTACTGATGCCAAGCAGATCGCGGACCTGCAGCACGAACTCGAGACCCTGCAGCGGCGTCAGGCGAGCCTGGAGGATTCGCTGCTGGAGGTCATGGAACAGCGCGAACAGTTGCAAGCCGACCAGTCGCGTGAGCTCGCGGCGATCAGTTCTCTGCAGGCCGACCTCGCCGCTGTCGAACAGGGGCGCGACAGCGCGTACGCCGATATGGACAAGATCATCGAGGAGCGCACCCAGCGCCGAACCCAACTGGTCGGCGACATCGACGATGAGCTCGTCGCTCTCTACGAGCGGATCCGGGCGTCGGCCGGCGTGGGTGCCGGTGTGCTGCAGGGCAAGCGATGCGGTGCGTGCCGCATTGAGCTGGACCGTGGTGAGCTGGGCCGCATTTCGGCTGCCGCCGACGACGACGTGCTGAGGTGTCCTG
>JAVHWG010000449.1:0-4844 GCA_032159965.1 Mycobacterium sp. | reverse complement strand
CGCTGCGGGCCCCCGCCGACGGGCCGATCGGCGACTCCGGCCTGGTCGTCGACGACGGCGAGACGGTGGCGTTCAACATGAACGACGCACGACCGGTCGATCTCGACGTTGTTCACGCGGATTTCGGACAGGTCGACGTGCACATGCTGCAGTACTCGGGGGCGATCTGGTACCCGATGGTCTACGACATGCCGGCGCGGGCCAAAAAGGCGTTCGGAACCCAGAAGCGGCAGCGCCAGATGGACCGGTCCCGCCAGTACATCGCGCAGGTCGCGGCGACGTGGGTGGTTCCGTCGGCCGGCCCGCCGTGTTTTCTCGATCCGCAGTTGCGCGACCTCAATGACGATCACGGGGACCCGGCGAACATCTTTCCGGATCAGATGGTGTTCCTCGAGCAGATGCGGGCACACGGCCACGACAGGGGGATCCTGATGATGCCGGGTTCCATGGCGTCTTTCGTTGGCTCGCAGCTCGATTCGCTGGACCATCCGCTTCCCGACGACGAGGTCGAGGCGATCTTCACCAGCGGCAAGGCAGCGTACATAGCTGACTATGCCCGCCGGATGGAACCGGTGATCGCCGCTGAGAAGGCGCGGTGGGCACCGGCGGACGGCCCGCTGCTGCTCGATCCGTTGCGGGAACTCTTCGAGCCGTTGATGAGTCAGAGCGATCAGATCTGTGACGGCATCGGCTATCCGGTGGAGCTTCGGCTGGGCTCTGAAACAGTGGTGCTGGATTTCCCTAAACGTGCTGTCCGAGAATCGATTCCAGATGAAAAGTTCCGGTACGGCTTCGCCATCGCACCTGAGCTCGTCCGGACGGTATTGCGAGACGGCGAACCGGACTGGGTGAATACGATCTTCTTATCGACGCGATTCGCCGCGTGGCGGGTCGGGGGATACAACGAATACCTGTACACGTTCTTCAAGTGCCTGACCGACGAGCGGATCGCCTACGCCGACGGCTGGTTCGCCGAGACACATGACGATGTTGCGTCTGTCGTGCTGGACGGCTGGGAGGTGCAGCGGCGCTGCCCGCACCTGAAGGCAGATCTTTCGAAGTTCGGTGTGGTAGAAAGAAATACGCTGACCTGTAACTTGCACGGTTGGGAATGGAATCTCGACACCGGTCGTTGCCTGACGGCCCGCGGCCACGAACTGCGAAGCGCGCGGACATGACCTCACCGACTCCCACCTATGACGACGGGTTGGTGCAACTGGACCGGCACGCATTGACTCTGCGCCGCTACCACTTCCCGTCCGGCACCGCAAAAGTAATTCCGCTGCAATCGATCCGTGGCTACAAAGCTCAGCCACTCGGTATGCTGATGAACAGATTCCGGTTCTGGGGCAGCTCAGACCTCATGCGGTGGCTGCCGCTTGACCTAGCCCGCCCGTTGAGGTCGACGCTGATCACGCTCGACGTACCGGGTACACGCCCGAACCCTGCCTTCACGCCTAATGATCCGGACCGTTTCGTCGAGACGCTCGACCGGCTGTTGAACGGCTGAAGTCATGCCAGACAGTCGGCGATGGTGCTTCGCCGATCAACTGGGCCCGCACTTCCTCGACTCACCTGATCAGCCGGTCCTGCTGATCGAATCACGAGCGGCCTTCGGGCGCCGCCGTTTCCACCGCCGCAAGGCCCACCTGGTGCTCTCGGCCCTGCGGCACCGCGCCGCCGAACTCGGCGAGCAGGCCACCTTCGTCCAAGCGCGGACGTACCGCGAGGCGCTCGACCAGGTCGACGGCCGCCTGACGGTCTGTCAGCCCACCTCGTGGGCGGCCGACCGCTTCGTCAGAGCGCAACCATCGGTGGAGGTGCTGCCTGCGCGCGGGTTCGCTACGGACAGAGAGACGTTCGAGCCGTGGGCAGACAACCAGCGCTCCCTGGTTCTCGAGAACTTCTACCGCGACGCCCGTCGCCGATTCGGCTTGTTGATGAACGGCGCCGACCCCGCCGGCGGGCGGTGGAACTTCGACGCCGACAACCGGGAAGCGCCTCCCAAGACGGCACGCCTTGGTGTACCGACCCCGTGGTTCCCCGACGAAGACGAGATCGACGCGCACGTAAGAGCCGATCTGGACAAGTGGGAACGGGACGGCGACGTGAGCTTCGTGGGCCGCGACGGGCCGCGCGAGTTCGCGGTGACCTACGACGAGGCCCAACACGCCTTCTCCGCGTTTCTGCGGGATCGACTGGCGTACTTCGGCCCTCATGAGGACGCCATGCTGGCGGGGGATCCCTGGATGTCCCACAGCATGCTCTCGGCGCCCATGAACCTGGGTCTGCTCGACCCACTGGACTGCGCGTATGCCGCTGAGGACGCGTACCGGTCCGGCCATGCACCGCTGAACAGCGTCGAAGGCTACATCCGCCAGCTTGTCGGCTGGCGCGATTACATCTGGCATGTCTACTGGCACTTCGGTCGCGACTACAGCCGCCGAAACGCCATGAACGCCAGACGGAGTCTGCCCGAGTGGTTCACCGAGTTGGATGCCGACGCCATCGAGGCACGCTGCCTGCGCGGAGTTCTGGCCGACGTCCGTGACCGTGGCTGGGTTCATCACATTCCGCGGCTCATGGTGTTGTCGAACTACGCGCTGCAACGTGGCTGGCATCCCGCTGCACTGACCGACTGGTTTCATCGCTGCTTCGTCGACGGTTATGAATGGGTCATGGTGGCCAACGTCGTCGGAATGTCACAGCACGCCGACGGCGGATTGATGGCGACGAAGCCGTATGCCGCGGGCGGTGCGTACATCAATCGGATGAGCGACTACTGCGGAGACTGTGCGTATCGACCTGCTGTGCGTGTCGGCGACGACGCCTGTCCGTTCACCGGGGGCTACTGGTGGTTCATGCAGCGCAACCGCGAACGTCTGTCGGGTAATCACCGGATGAGGCAACCGCTGGCCGGGCTGAGCCGGCTCAAAGACATCGACGCCGTCGTCGAGCAGCAACGCCGACTCGGCGACGGGCCGCCTTAACCCTGACCCTTACCCCCGCCTGACCCCCGGCCTGTAACGCGCCTAAAACCTTTGTGCGACAGGCACTCAACGCGCCACCATGGCTTCGATACGGCGCAGGGCCACTGCACACACCGCCAGGTACGGCGGCGCCCACCATGGCACTTCGAAAATCACCCGGCAGCCCTCGCCTGCCGGCTGGACCCGATGCCGGGTCGCCGACACACCGGCGACCTTCCACGCCCAGTGCCTGCCATCGTCGAATTCGGTGATGACGAACGGCAGCGTCAGACCGATCGCGGTCGTCACGTGGCCGACCGAACCAAGCTCGAGCTTTTCTCCGCGCGCTCCGAGCTCTGCGCCTGAAATAGACGGTCCCCATTCGGGCCATGCCTCAACGTCCACAAGGACGTCCCAGACAGCGGGAGTCGGTGCCGGGACGACTCGTTCGACTGTCAGCATGGTGCTCGCTCATACCCGGGGCGAAATGGGATGAAACTGCTTCACGCGGTCGGCTCGAGCACGTCCGTCCCGACGAAGGGCACCAACGCGTCGGGCACGCGGACGCTGCCGTCCGGCTGCTGGTGGTTTTCCAGTATCGCGACCAGCCATCGGGTCGTCGCCAACGTGCCGTTGAGCGTCGCAGCAGTCTGCGGCCTGCCGCCGCCGTCTCGGTAGCGGATGGCCAGTCGACGTGCCTGGAACGTGGTGCAGTTGCTGGTCGACGTGAGCTCGCGGTAGGTCTGCTGCGTCGGAACCCATGCCTCGCAATCGAACTTCCTCGCCGCCGATGCGCCGAGATCACCCGCGGCGACGTCGATCACCCGATAAGGCACGTCGATGAGCGCCAGCATGTCGCGCTGCCAGCCCAGCAGCCGCCGGTGCTCGGTCTCGGCGTCGTCGGGATGGCAGTACACAAAGCCCTCGACCTTGTCGAACTGGTGCACGCGGATGATGCCCCGGGTGTCCTTGCCGTAACTGCCGGCTTCGCGGCGGAAGCAGGTCGACCATCCTGCGTAGCGCAGCGGACCCGCGGAGAGGTCGAGGATCTCGTCCGCGTGGTACCCGGCCAGCGGAACCTCCGACGTCCCGACGAGATACATGTCGTCGGACTCCAGTCGGTAGATCTCATCGGCGTGAGCGCCGAGAAATCCTGTGCCCGCCATGATTTCGGGCCGCACGAGCACCGGAGGGATCATCAGGGTGAAACCGTTGTCCACCGCAAGGCGCACCGCCGACTGCAGCAGGCCCAGCTGTAGCAGCGCTCCGCGGCCGGTGAGGAAGTAGAACCGCGAGCCGGACACTTTGGCGCCGCGCTCCATGTCGAACAGGCCCAGAGATTCGCCAAGCTCCACATGGTCTTTCGGATCGTCGATGACCGGCGGGGCCCCGATCGTCTCGAGCACGGCGTAGTCGTCCTCACCTCCGGCCGGCACGCCGTCGACGATGACGTTGGAGATCGCCATGTGCGCGCCGTTGAAAGCCTCCTCCGCGGCTGCCTGCCGCTCCTGCGCGGCCTTGACATCCGCCGCGAGTTGCTGGGCACGTTCTAATACCGCGGGCCGCTCGTCGGCGGACGCCGACCCGACCTGCTTGCTCACCGTCTTCTGCTCGGCGCGTAGGCCGTCGGCCGCCGATATGGCCGCCCGGCGGTGGGCGTCAGCCTCGAGCAACACGTCGACAAGCGCCGGGTCTTCGCCACGGGCGCGCTGCGAACGCCGCACTGTCTCAGGGTCGTCCCGGAGTTCTTTGAGGTCGATCACGCCGCAACACTACTTTTGAGTGCGGCCCGCCTACCGGGCGAGGGCGCGGAGGCGATCCGGCGACGGGCCAACGCCGGGCACAACCACATAACGTTACAACTGCATCACTTGC
>JAVHWG010000115.1:0-3234 GCA_032159965.1 Mycobacterium sp. | reverse complement strand
AGTCAACCGCGTCGTTGAGTCGCCAGCCCGACGGGTCGTCTCCGTCGTTCAGACCGGGCAATGTCAACGTGATCGCTCGATGGCCTGCCGCGCGGAGCCGCTCGGCAACGGGTCGCCAGGACCAAGCTCCATGCCAGGCGCCAGGAATCAGCACGTGTGTCGACGTTTGTAGCACGATGCCAAAGTATGGGCGGTCCGCCACTGCCACGGAACCACCAAAAAGGACTAGTTTCCCACGGTTTCCGACATCAGGGAGCGCAGCGAAGGCGCGCAAATGGCGGCGATCACCACGCGCCTACCTCGTGTTGTTGAACTTGGTGATCGCCTCGTCGAGGCGCTGCAGCGCTGACCCGTAACCGGCGAAGTCGCCCTTCTTCTGCGCGTCGCGTGCCGCGCCGATGGCAGCCTGAATCTCTTGCAGCGCCGCGGCTTTGGCGGTCGACATAGTTACGTTGCCGTCGGGAGGCGGCGGCACCGCCGCTGTCGGTGGCGGCGGCCCGGGCCCATTGGACGGCGGCGGCGGGCTGGCCGGCGGATTCGGCGGCGTTCCGGCCTCGGTCGGCACTATGCCTGTTGCGGCGGCAGCGGCTCCAGGCCCGAACAGGCCGGTAAGTGCATCGCCCACCGTCGGGCCGTATCCGATCTTGTCGTTGTACATCATCGCCACGCGGATCAGGCGTGGATACGACGAGGCTGCGTCGCTGGCCCCGGGCGAGGCATAGACGGGTTCGACATACAACAATCCGCCCTGAGCCACCGGCAGCGTGAGCAGGTTGCCCCAGCGGATGCGGTTTTGGTTGTCGCGGCCGATCACACCGAGGTCCTGGGAAACCGCCGGGTCGGTGGTGATGGCGTTGTTAGCCAGCTTTGGACCGTTGACGTTGCCTGGAATGGTCAGCACCGTGAGCTTGCCGTACGTCGCGGGATCGGAACTGGCGCTGATGTAGGCGGCCAGGAAGTCTTGCTTGAACCTGTTCATCGCGCTGGTCAGTTGATACGACGCCGAATTGTCATTCTTCAGAATATTTTTCGCGACGATGTAATACGGCGGTTGATAACTGCTGGCGGTCGGATTCGGGTCCAGCGGCACGTCCCAGAAGTCCGAGGTGGAGAAGAACGTCACCGGATCGTTCACGTGATACTTGGCGAGCAGCATCCGCTGCACCTTGAACAAATCTTCGGGATAACGCAGATGCTCGGCGAGCTCGGGCGAGATGTCGCTCTTGGGCTTGACCGTGCCGGGGAACACCTGCATCCAGGCCTTCAGCACCGGATCGTTTTCGTCCTGCTGGTACAGCGACACAGTGCCGTCGTAGGCGTCCACGGTGGCTTTGACCGAGTTGCGGATGTAGGACACCCGCTTGTCCGGGGCTAGCCGGTTGAAAGCCACCTCGGTCGAGTCCGCTGTCGCCGACGAGAGCGACGTCAGTTCGGAGTACGGATAGTTGTCCAACGTGGTGTAGCCGTCGATGATCCACACCAGCCGCTTGTTGACGATCGCCGGGTAGACGGCACTGTCGGTGGTCAGCCACGGCGCCACGGCCTCGACCCGTTGCGCCGGATCGCGGTTGAACAGGATCCTACTGTTGTTACCAATCACGTTGGAGAACAGGAAGTTTCGTTCGGCAAACTTCGCCGCGAACACGCTGCGGGATAACCAGCTGCCGATCGGCACCCCACCGCCGCCGGTGTAGGTGTAGTTCTTGGTCTCGGTGCTCGTCTCGTAGTCGTATTCGCGGTCGGCACCAGTCTTGCCGACAATCGCGTAGTCGGCGCTGGTATTGGAGATGACCGGTCCGTAGTAGACACGCGGCTGGTCCAAAGGCGCCGGCCCGTCGGACACAATGCTGCCGTTGGCGCCAACAACGTTGACCAGGAACTCGGGGTAACCGCCATTCTGGTTCGGGTCGTTGGCGATGCCGCGCACGGTGTTGGCCGGCGACGCGATGAACCCATTACCGTGCGTGTACACGGTGTGCCGGTTGATCCAGTCGCGCTGGTTGTCGGTCAGCCGGTCCGGGTTGAGTTCCCGGGCGGCCACGACGTAGTCGCGCAGGTTGTTGTTGCGGTCGATGTAGCGGTCGATAGACAGTTGCTCGGGGAAGTAGTAGAAGTTCTTGCCGCGCTGAAACTGAGTGAACGCCGGGCTGACAATCGTCGGGTCGAGGAGCCGGATGTTCGACGTGGTGGCGCGGTCGGCGGCGACCTGCTGGGCGGTTGCCTGCGTATCGCCGGTGTAATTGCGATAGCTCACTACGTCCGGCGTCAGGCCGTAGGCCTGTCGGGTCGCGGCGATGCTCCGGCTGATGTATTCGCTTTCCTTCTGCGCCGCATTGGGTTTGACGCTGATCTGCTCGACGATCAACGGCCAGCCCGCACCCACGATCATCGACGAGAGCAGCAGCAGCACCAAGCCGATGGCCGGAATCCGCAAGTCCTTCAAAGTGATCGCGGAGAACACCGCGGCCGCACAGATCACGGCGATGGCCATCAGGATCAGCTTGGCCGGCAGCACGGCGTTGATATCGGTGTATCCGGCGCCGGTGAACGGCTTGCCACCACGGGTGTGCGACAGCAGCTCATAGCGATCCAGCCAGTAGGCGAGGGCTTTGAGCAGCATCAGTACACCGATCAAACTGACCAGCTGGATACGCGCCGAGCGGCTCAACGCACCGGCCCGCCCCGACAGCCTGATCCCACCAAAGAGATACTGCGACACCAGGTTCGCTACGAACGCCAGGAAGACGGCGACGAAGAGGTAGCTGAGCACCAGCCGGTAGAACGGCAACTCGAAGGCGTAGAAGCCGAGATCCTTGCCGAACTGCGGATCCCTGATCCCGAAGTCACCACCGTGCAGGAACAGCTGGACCCGTATCCAGTAGCTCTGCCCGACGATGCCGGCCAGCAGGCCGATAGCCACCGGTATCCCAATAGCCACCAGCCGCATCCGTGCCAGCACGACGGCGCGATAACGCGCCACCGGATCGTTGTCGTTACTCGGGACGAATACCGGGCGGGTGCGGTAGGCCATCGCGAGCCCGGCGAACACGATCCCACCTACGAGCAGCCCTCCCACCAGGAACACCACGATGCGGGTCACCAACACGGTGGTGAACACCGAGCGGTAGCCGAGTTCACCGAACCACAGCCAGTCGACGTACGCGTCGATCAGGCGCGGACCGGCCAGCAGCAGCACGATCACACCCAGTGCGATCAGGATCAGAATCCGGCTAC
>JAVHWG010000066.1:0-19599 GCA_032159965.1 Mycobacterium sp. | reverse complement strand
CCTGTCAGCACATCGCCGCGCAGCCACACCCGCTCATAGCCCACATACTTGGCTGCACCAGAGGCTGCTAGTGGTCCGACCATTCGACGGCGTCTTCGACGGAGCGCCGGGGCGTACACGGAAGCAGATCAGCGTTCACCGGCGCCCACCCGACACGCAACAACATCTGGGGGAAAGCGCTGTCGCCGAACACATCTGTTTGCAATGCTTCACGCGTTTCCGCTATTTCCAATGGCTCGGTGACTGGGCAGCTAGCGAGCCCGAGCGCTGTGGCAGTGAGCAACACCAGACTAGTGGCCTCGCCTGCGCGTAGTCGTGCCATTGGACTGTCGTCCTTCGTGCCGAGCGCCAGCACCGCGGCGGCGTCGTCCTCTGGCGCGGTGTCGGGCGGCTGCGCGAGGACCGGGCCGGCGAACAGCCGTCCGGGTAGCGACGCGGTGCGAACCGACTGAGGAGTGCTATGCGCAGGTACACCCGCAGTCGATGCATAACGTCCACTCCACGTCGTCAACTCACCGAGATAGTCGACATCCCTGGCATGCTGCCAGACCGCCTGAGCCACAATGTATTGCAAGCGCGGCAGCGACTCGACCTGACGTAACATCACGCCGGCGCGGGCAGCGCGCGCGCCCATCAATCCGATATCAGCGGTCGAAACGGGCCACGGACTGTAAACGCGGCGATCGGTGCGTCGCCGTGGGATTGCGGCCGCCAGCGAAATGTCGAGTTCACTGGGATTGTGGCGATGCGTCTCAACCGCAGCCAGATGGTGAGCATCTGCCGGATTAGGGAATCTGTGAATCTTCGCTTGCCAGCCCAGTGCCGCCAGCGCGACCACAGCGTGGTGCAGCGACGCACCACAGCTCAGCAACAGATCTCGGCCATCGGGATCGGTGGCGGGCAGCTGCCGGTCCAGGTCGGCGTACAAATGGAGGGTCTGCTTGTCCACCCGCCAGTGCCACGGCTGCGAGTTGTGCACCGACGGCGCCCTGGTCGCCATGGACATGACCGCATTGATCGTCTCGCGATCGGGAAAGCACGCGTTCATTTGCGATCATCTCTTTTCCGTCGTTCTAGTGCCAGGTTCGCCCTCACGCACCGTCCGCGACTAGGGGCGAAGGTCCCCGTCGTGAAGGACCTGCGGTGCGGATCAGTCTCGCGAACACCACTGCGCCGTGGGTTGTCTCGACCGGACGGGCCCCCTCGTGCGCGTGTTCCCACGTGTCTGATCGGCGGGTGCGATTGGGTCGGCGATTATCCAGCCTCCTGAAACCCCATCTTGCCCATCAATTTCGAATGCTGAGGTAATCAGAAACGTACGTTCGGGCCCTAGCTGATCTAGGGTCCTTGGACCCCCATCCGTTTTGTGCTCAGTGACCTTTTGCCCACGGCGATGTGACTTTTGGGCCTTCGCACGGCGGGCGCGTGCTCGAAGAATCAATGACTGAAGTTCAGGGCCGATTCCCGGACCCACGATCACCTCGCTGCTTTGTTGGCAGCGTGGCCGTTGTCGCCGTCAGCCCCACGCGCAAATAATGCACACATGTTGTTCCAAAGTGTCGATCCGATGCCCGAGCGAAGGAGAACTCGATGATCGAAGTGCTGCAAGACATGCCCAAGGGAGTGATCGGCATCCGTGTGTCGGGTCGGCTACTTGGCGAGGATTTGCGCGAATTCAAGCCGATCATGGAGGACCTGCTGCAAACTGGCGAGATCAGGATCGTGGAGGTAATCGCTTCCGATTACCAGGGCTTCGGGCCCGGCGGGTTGGTCGAGGACCTAAAGCTGGGCTTCGGCGCTCTCTTTCAACGTCATTCAGCCTTCAAACGAATCGCGGTAGTGTCCGATAAGGAGTGGGTCGCCCATACGCTGCATGCGCTGGCATGGATGGTCCCCGGCGAGCTCGCCATGTTCAGACTCGATAAGCTCGACTACGCCAAGGAATGGGCCGCCGGCTCCGAGACTGCCTCTTGATGCAGTCGACTACTACGGTGAGATTCTCAGTGAACAACGAGGGCACGAGCTCAACACCTACGACGCACGAACCTCACCAGGTACGCGGCTGTGAACATCTGCCAGACGATGATCGAATAGACGCTGCCGCGTTCCCACGCACCCGCCGGCAGAATGTGCGTCGCCCCCGTTGCCGTATCGGTGACGAGCATTGCGATGCTTAGCACGCCGAGCACGCCGATCCCTACAGAAATGCCGCGATACCGCTGGCCCGCAAGCGCGTTCCCAAGAATGGCAGATCCCGCGAAGATCGCGACGTTGCCACCACCGATAGCGAGCACCGCACCGGTGTAGTGCAACCAGGCGGTACCGTCGGCCTTTGCCATAGGACCGCTATGAACAGATGCCACCAGAAGGTTGCCGACGGCATTTGCGGTCGCTACCGCGATGAATAATCCGGTCCCGTGGCTTTGCATGGCGCGCACGATGAGGATGGCCCCGACGAGGAACAACGTCCCCTGAACGTAGAACGCCGTGTTCATCAAGTAGGCCAGTGGCGAGTCGATCATGTGGCCCTGGAAAGTTCCTCGGGAGCTCACACCGAGATCGCTGATGGAGTTGTGTGCGTAGCTGTAGTGGTATCGAAAGCTCTTGGCTGCCAAGCCTTCCAGGATGAGGTACAGGACTCCGGAGATCAGCCAGGCGGCCGCTGCAGTCGCGGCGCACAGGCGCTGCCGTCTCCACGCGTCCACTGTGCCGCCCCGGAATGCGTCGATATGCCATCCTCGTCTCGAAGGTTGCGTGAATCACCCTGCTCCGTAGTGTGCCCACTTTGTCAACGAACTACAGGCCAGGCAAGCAGGTGACGAACGGGATGAGCCCGGGGCACTGCTCGAAGATGTTCGGCGGGTTCGCGGGCGGCGGAGGCGGCGGGATCGGCGTCGGGAACAGATTCGGCCCCTCCCAGAAGCGTGCAGGAGCGTGGGTCCGCACGTCATAGTCGAAGTAGTAGGTGTGACAGACACTCATGTCCCACACCAGGTCCGTAGGCGATCGCGGTGGATCGTTGGGCATGTCTTGTCCCGGGCACCATTGAAAGGGGCCGTAGACATAGGCGTTGGCGGTACCGGCTCCGAGCCCCAGTCCGATCAGGCTCAAGCCGCCGGCCACCAACACCGCCGTCGCAAAACGTAGAAGTCTTCGCGTCATCGTTCTCCCTGGTCGTCGGCCCCCGGCCGGTCAGGCAAGAGTGATTACCTCGCCTTGGAGGATTCTTGCGACGCAGGTCATGCACGGGTCGTCGCCGATCATCGACCGGCTGAGCATTTTCGCGAAATGAATCCATATGCCGCGGACGGCGACATAGTTTGTAGAAGATTTCGGCTCACACGACGTCGGCGGAATCACTGAATCGGCTACTGCGCTAGGGGACTGGCATGGGTTGTGCACGCTACATCGGCCGGGTCGGTGCATTGGCTGGTGTGATCGGCGTGGTCGCGGCGGTAGCCGCCGTTCCTGCGGTCGCGCTGGCCGACGACAGTTCGAGTACTTCGTCGAAGTCGGTGTCCGGGTCGTCTGCCGTAGGCCCACCCGCCGCCGGTTCGGGCGCCCCGATCGGCGGAAATCCACAGACAGCGTCGGCCGACGCTCCCCCGACCACTCCGGGTTCGGCCGGGTCTACGCCGTCGACCGTGGCGACGTCGGTGCCGAAAACGAGCGTCGCCAGTTCCGGTGGTGCATTGACATCTTCGTCAGCTGCGGGCAACGCGCAATCGCAGCTAGGGTCCGCCCACAACAGCGACGCAAAACTGACCCTCTCCAGCAGTCCATCGCTGCTGCCCAATGAACCGGCGGCGGTGAGCTCGCCGGCAACCGGCCAGACACAAGAGACCGTTCCGCCCAAAGTTCCTACGAAGCCGGTGACGTCCGTCAAGACCAAAGCCTCGCCCGCGGAGTTGAATTCGACGACGACTCCGTCCGGCTTAACCAACCTGAGCAACACGAAAACCACGGACATGACTCCCGTCTCCGCAGGCGACTCGTTCACAGCCCCGGCAACCGCGGCCGGACAGTTCGTTTCGCTCGACGTAGTTGATCGGTACGCGCACCCCGAGCTGGGGTCGGTCGGCGACCCTGTCGCCCCCGCGTTGACGAACGCCGAGTTGACGAACGCCGAGGCCCAACAGTCAGCGCCGCCGATGTTCTCCGGACCGTTGACGGTGTTGAACGTAGTAAGCAGCGCACTCTCCACGCTGTTGAGTGGCACACTCTTCAGTGATGGTGCTGCCGCGCCCATCGCCGCGCCGGTGATGTGGGCCATGTTCGCGTTCGCACGCAACGAATTCCAGCAGGTAGTGACAGGCACACCTACTAGCGGCTGCGCCTGTTCCAATGGACTTGTTCTGGCGCAGTGGGGAATCGGCGCGACCTGCCAAGCAAGCGGAGAAGGATCCTTCGCGCTGGCCCTCGGCGATAACAGCTCGGCCGTCGCCGCCGGTGATCACAACACAGCTTTTGCATGGGGCGACAACACCTCCGCGACCGCAGCAGACGGTGATCACAATGTCGCCTTGGCCCTCGGCGACAACAGCACAGCCAAATCCGGTGTCACGGGCGACCCTAACGACAACAACACCGCGATCGCCATCAACGGCGGAACGGCGACAGCCGGCAGTGGCGGTGACGACAATGACAACAACATCGCGTACGCGAAGGATGACGGCGACGTCAGCAACGGTGGCGCAACTGCCCAAGCCGGCGTCACCGGCGACGATAACGACAACAACGTCGCCATCGCGGACGGCACCAATACCTCGGCGACCGCCGGTGTCTTGGGCAGTCAGAACACCGGCAATAGGGCGATTGCCGCCGGAACCAACGGTGCGGCCTTCGCCGGAATCGAAGGCACCGACAATGACAACAACTCGGCCACAGCCATCGGTGGCGCGGCCTTCGCGGGTGTGTTCGGTGGCAGTAATGAGGACGACAACACCGCCACAGCCATCGGGGCAAACTCGACCGCTCAGGCCGGCATCAGGGGGAGTGACAGCCGCGGAAATGTCGCCACTGCGACCAATGGCGGTACCGCGTTGGCCGGCTCCACCGGTAACGACGACGACAACAACATCGCGTACGCAGACGGGATCGACTCTCAAGCGATCGCAGGGGGTCGCGAAAATGTGCCGGTCGGGAACAACGACGACAACAACACAGCCATCGCCGTTTCTGGCGGACAAGCCCGCGCAGGCGTCGACGGGAGCGACAACACCGGCAACACGGCCATAGCCTCCGGCCAGAATGCCTCAGCACGTGCGGGCGTCGATGGCGTCGGCAACAATGACAACAATGCGCTCGTCAGCGGCCAGGCGGCTCAAGCCATCGCCGGCAGCTTTGGCGACCACAACGACTCCAACACGTCGGTGTCATCAGCGCTGGGCGCCGTCGCAATCAGTGGGTCGGCGGGCGACACCAACAGTGCCAACGCCGCGTACGCCATAGGTGCAAGCGCACAAGTCGCTGCGGGCATCTCGGGCAACCGCAATACCGGCAACATCGCGCTGGCCACCGACCGCGGAATCGCCCGCGCCGCCGAAGGTGGTGACGACAACGACGGCAATATCGCGCTCGCCGCTGACGGTGGGCTCGCGCGGGCCGGTTCTCCCACGCCGGGAAACGCCACGACCGCCAACAACGATCACAACATCGCATTCGCCACCGGCTCAGGTAGTGCGGCCAGTGCTGGCGGTGAAGGCGCCAACAACAGCGACAATGCAGCCGTGGCCGGCGACGGCGGCCAGGCCCACGCCGCTGAAAACGGAAATGACAACACCGGTAACTTCGCCTCTGCCTTTGGCCAGGGCACGCAGGCTTTCGCGGCCATCAACGGAGATGACAACGACTCCAACGCATCGACGGCGTCCGGGGTCGGTGACTTCGCGTTCGCCGGAACCAATGGCAATGACAACACCGGCAACACTGCCTACGCCACCGGTTCAAGCACACAGGCGCTCGCCGGCACAGACGGAAGCCGCAACCACGACAACGTCGCACAAGCCATCGGGCGCGGGTTCGCCTTTGCCGGCGCATTCGGCGACAACAACGCCCACAACGCCGCGACCGCCATCGGCTACGGCACGACTGGTAGTCCCACAATCGCCCGTGCCGGCGTCGACGGCGACGACAACACTGGCAATACCGCCCTGGCTGCTAACCCCGAAAGCCACGCTCTGGCTGCCGAAGGCGGCGACGATCAGGACGGATTCGTGGCGATCTCGCTGAACGGAACCATCGTCAGGGCGCCGTGAGCCGGACGGGCACAGCTCATAGCCTCAGGTCGCCGTGCCGATCACGTTCTGGGCGATCTCCGTCAGCTTCGTATTGCTGGTCTGCGAAAGGTTGCGCAACATCTCGAACGCCTGGACCGCGTCAACCTTGAAGCGCTCCATGATGATTCCCTTGGCCTGACCGATGACGTCGCGGGATGTCAACGCCGATTGAAGTTGCTCACCGTGGCGGCTGGCCAGAATTGCCGCCGCCGCGTGGGCGGCCAGCACCGAGCCGATCGCCTCCGACTGAGAATCGAAAACGTTGGGCTCGAACGCAAACAAATTGAGGGCGCCGGCGGTGTTCTTGCTCGTGTACAGCTTGAAGGACAGTCCGCTGCGAACCCCCTTTTTCAGGGCGGCGGGCGCATATTGAGGCCACCGACGTTCCTCGCGGAAATCGTCGGTCCGGACGATCAGTTCGTCGATTGCGGCTTGGACGCACGGTCCTTCGCTGAACTGCTCCTGCAGCATGTCCAACTCGTGCACGAGTTCCGTGGTGCCGGCATGCGTCTCGAACGCTCCGCCCTTCGTGATGAGCAGCACCCCGGCGGTGTCCACGCCGGGAATGATCTCGATGGCGGCGGCCGTCACGTTAGCAAGCACCTCGTCCACAGTGCTCGGTGCGGCAACTCGCCGAGCAAGCTCCGCCATCTTCTCAGCGAGGGAGTGGCCCACGTCCTCATTCATCCACTCCACCCCTTCACGTTGCTTACTTTGCCAGAGCCGACGTCGGTCTGGTTTCCGGACCTGTTACCCGCGGTATCCGGTACGTCATACTCGTCGGTGTGATTACCGGGGACCCTGCCAACACGTCGCTACACGCCGCCACCTCGGAAGGTGGCGGAGCTGCGCTTGACCAGGTCATAGGCATGAGTGTCGCCGCCATAGTCGTCATGGCCGCGCTGCTGTGGATCGGATACCTGCACCGCGCGCGCAAGATCACATGGCTCGAGCGCCTAGCGGACATATTCGCTCGACGCTTCAAACGGCCAGCGTGGGTGGCCCTGCCCGTGGGCATGTTCATTGCGACCATCATCATCGCGCTTTTCGGCTTCATTTGGGACGTGAGTCTGCATATCGGCAAGGGCCGTGACCCCGGTCCGCTGGCCAACCCGGCGCATTACTTCATCCTGGTGGGACTGTTCGGGATGTTCGTCGCCGGGATGCTGGCAGTGGTGCTGCCCTACGACAAACCCGGTCCGGCGGCGGTACGCATCACCCGGAACTGGCATGCACCCGTCGGCGGCATCCTGATGGCGGGCTGTGGGCTCTACGCCCTGATCGGTTTCCCGCTCGACGACATCTGGCACCGCCTCTTCGGCCAGGACGTTACTCTTTGGGGGCCGACGCACTTGATGATGATCGGCGGCGCAGGTTTTGCAACCTTGACCGCGTTGTTGTTGGAGCACGAGGGGCGCATGGCGACGCCTTCGGAGGAAACCAAGGACGGCATCGGACTGAAGTTCGTGCAGTACTTGGGTTTTGCCGGGATTCTCATCGGGATGTCGGTGTTCCAGATCGAGTTCGATTTCGGGGTGCCGCAGTTCCGGCTGGTGTTCGAACCGATGTTGATCGCCGCTGCTGCGACGCTCGGCTTGATAGCCGCCCGAATGATGCTCGGACGTGGAGCCGCGATCGTCGCGGCGGTCGTGGCGATCGGCCTGCGAGGCGCCGTGGCCCTGGTGGTGGGACCCATTCTCGGCTCACCGATCAACTGGTTCCCGCTCTACCTCGGGCCGGCGCTGGTGGTCGAATTGATCGGGCTGACCGCACTGATCAAGCGGCCCATAGTGTTCGGCGCAGTCAGCGGCCTGGGCGTGGCCACAGTCGGACTGTTCCTGGAGTCGCTGTGGATCACGAACGTCTACTACTACCCGTGGCCGATCGGCATGTGGCCGGAGGCGCTCGCGATGGCGTTGCCGGTGGCAGTGCTTGTCGGCATGTGCGGAGCGATGGTCGGCATGGTGTTCACCGGCCGGCGGCTGCCCAGACGCGCCATCGGCATCGGCGTCGTGGCGGCGACCGTACTTGTGATCGGTGGCGCAACCCTCAACGGACTGCAGTACTCGGTGCCGGACGAAGACACGCAGGCGACCATCAAGTTGCGCGAGGTGCCGAACACCGACCGGCACATGTTCACCGCGGATGTGCAGCTCTACCCGGAGGACTTGGTCAGCGCGGACCCGGAATGGGTGTCCGTGCTCGCATGGCAGGGCGGCCTTGCCAACGACCGCGGAATCGTGATCGACAAACTGCAGCGCATCGGACGTGGCCACTACGCCTCGACGAAGCCCATCCCGCTGTGGGGATCGTGGAAGACCATCCTGCGCGTGCAGGACGGCAAGACGCTCGCGGGCATCCCGCTCTATCTGGCAGCCGACCCCGGAATCGGCAAACAGGCCGAGGGAGTCGCCGTTCAGCAGCTCAACTCCAAGAACATCAAGGACATCTTCGGCACCGCGCATTTCGTCCCTGAGGTGACGATTCTGCAGCGGGAACGAAGTTTCGACCACGGTGTCCTCTGGCCCATCGGGGGACTCGTGGTATTGGTTTGCACGCTGGTCCTCATCAGCGGCCTCACGTGGGGAGCAGGCCGAATCAACCTGCGGGACACCGATACCGACGCGGATGCTGAGGCCCGTCCGAAAGCACAGGTGTAATGATGCACGAGACGATAGTCGCCCACCACGCCCTGCTACTGGCGATCCCGGCGTTCGTCCCCGCGATCGCGGTCGTCGGCGTCGTGTTGTGGGTAGCCATGCGAGACCGCCGCACCGACGCAGATACCACCGAGAAGGAAAATCCCAGGGAATGAAATTGCGAGTCCAGCCGTGACATTCGCGCACGAGGCTGTACTGGCGCACGGCCTCGGAGGTTCGACCGACCTTCCTGTGCCGCTGGGCTACGCACTTGTCGGAGCAGCGTGGGCGCTGACATTTACGTTCGCGATCGTTGCGTTGGCATGGCGTAAGCCGCGGTTCGATCCCGACAAACCGGGCCGCCCGCTGCCCGAGGTGCTGACGCGAATCGTCGACTCCGCAGTCACTCGCTGGACAGTCGCACTGCTGGGGCTGGCGCTGGCGGTGTGGGTGCTCGCTGCCGGATTTTTCGGTCCGCAGAACAGCAAGAACCCGCTGCCAGGAGCTTTCTACGTCCTGCTGTGGGTCGGCTTGGTAGCCGTCTCGTTGACCGTGGGACCGATCTGGCGCGTTCTTTCACCGATGCGGACCTTGTTTCGAATCTCGTTGTCACACCTACAGTTCCGTCGCTTGAATTATCCGAAGCCGTTGGGCTACTACCCAGCCGCGCTGGGATTGTTCGCCTTCGTCTGGCTGGAGCTGGCAAGTCCTGACCCCGGCTCGCTGTTTGCGGTCAAGCTCTGGCTCCTGGTGTACGCCGTCGTGATGGCCACCGGCGCGGCCGTTTGGGGTACCCGGTGGTTTGCACGCGCGGATCCATTCGAGGTCTACAGCATTGTGGCGTCGCGCCTTTCGCCGCTGCGCCGCGATTCGCAGACTCGTCGCATCGTCGTCGGCAATCCGTTCGACCACCTGCCGTCGTTGCCGGTCCGGCCAGGCATCGTCGCCGTGCTGGCGGTGTTACTCGGTTCGACGGCGTTCGACAGCTTCTCGGCGACCCCGGGGTGGCGCAGCTTCGTCAGCGACATGTCCGGGCACTCCGCGGTGATGGCCACGTTGATCAAGACGTGCGGGCTCGGGGTCTTCGCTCTGGTGGTCGCCGCCACGTTCTCACTGGCTGCCTGCGCCACCGGCGGTGTCGATCGCACGCAGCGACGCGCGCTGCCGGGTCAGATGGCGCACTCACTGGTCCCGATCGTCGTGGGCTACATCTTTGCGCACTATCTGTCGTATCTCGTCGAACGGGGTCAGCAGACGATGATCTTGCTCGGTGATCCGCTTGGCCACGGCTGGAACCTGTTCGGGCTCAGTCACGCTCAGGTGTCCTACGTGCTTTCTTCGCACCCGTCCGTGCTGGCCACCATCAAAGTCACCTGCGTGGTGGCCGGTCATATCGCCGCAGTGGTCGCCGCGCACGACAAGGCTCTGCGACTCTTGCCGCGTGGGCATCAGCTGACCGGCCAATTGGCGATGATGCTCGTCATGGTCGGCTACACGTTCACCGGTCTTTACCTACTATTCGGTGGGTGAGCATGGGAAGCATCGTCATTTGGACGCTGGTCGGCATCGTCGCGGCCGAGGGGATCGGCCTGGCGGCACTGTGGGTGATGCTCACCCGGGCGCGCGCAGAGGCCGATGAGTTGCGCAGCCGCGTCGACACCCGACAACAGCTCATCACCGGCGGGCGCGAAGCCGTCAAGACGATCTGGCAGACCGCCAACGTCATCCGTAAAGACGGATTCGGCGCCGCGGTCCGCAGCTCGATCGAAGAGCTCGCGGATTGGGCCGAGGTGGAACGTCCCGACCTCGCCCGACTGACACTGAACGGCAAGGTCGTGATCCTATTTTCCGACATCGAGGAATCGACCGCGCTGAACGAACGCCTGGGTGACAGAGCATGGGTGCGGTTGCTCAGCCAGCACGGCAAGGTCTTTCGCAGGCTTGTCGAACAGCATCATGGTCACGTCGTCAAAAGCCAGGGCGACGGCTTCATGGTGGCGTTCGCGGAACCCGGGCAGGCGGTGGACTGCAGCATCGCGGTGCAAGAGGCGCTCGTGAAAAGCGGAAAGAGGCCCGGCGCCAAGGATATTCGCGTGCGTATCGGTATTCATATGGGCAAGTCGGTCCGGCGCGGCGATGACCTGTTCGGCCGCAACGTCGCAATGGCGGCCCGGGTGGCGGCCGAGGCCGACGGCGGAGAGATCCTGATCAGCGAATCGGTGCGCGACGCGGTCGCCGACGACGTCGAGGTCGGTGCGCCGAGGGAGGTCGAGCTCAAGGGCTTCAGTGGAAGCCACCGTCTTTACCCAGTGGATCTGGCCGCATAGGCGGCGGGCGGAGCGCCGACCCGATCTCTGCACTGCGCGATGGCTTGGTCTGCAACAGGTTTCGTCCTATCCGGGTTGCCGATGCCGATCGCCGCGATGACTCCGCCCACCGCGAACACCCCGGCACTGACCACGATCAGCCGGTGGAAGCTGCCGTAGTCCATTGCCCCACCGGCGATCGTCCCGGCCAGCGCTACGGCGAACAGACCCGCGATGCGCGACACGGCATTGTTGATCGCCGATCCGATACCGCTCTGCGACGAGTCGACGGCGGCCAGGACCGTCGACGTCAGCGGGGTCACGGTGGTCGCCATCCCCAACCCGAAGAGCACGAGCCCGGGCAGCAACTGGATCCAGAAATTGAAATGCGCCGGGTCGGGGCGCATGATCGCGAATCCCGCGGCAGCAAGTAGTGGGCCGGTCGACATGAACAGCCGCGGACCCACCCTGGCGGCCAGCGCACCGACGCGCGCGGCAAGTAGGAACGACAGAATCGGCAAGGGCAGCGTCGCCATACCGGCCTCGGTGGCGCTGAATCCCGCGACCTCCTGCAAGAACAGCGTGACGGTCAGCATGCCGACCGACAGCGCAGCGTAGACGAACGCGGTCTCCAGATTCCCGACGCCGAAGTTGCGGGTCGCGAAAAGGTGCACCGGCAGCATCGGGTGCTGGGCGCGGAATTCCCACCAGACGAACACCCCGAGGCTGACGACCCCGGCAGCGAGCGAGGCCGAAATTGCCGGGTGGGACAGGCCGAACCGCGGTAGTTCGATCAACGCGAACGCCGTCGCGGCCAGGCCCGCTCCGGCAAGCACCGCCCCGACGACGTCGACCCGGACGCGGCCCGCGGGTGGCTCCGTCACCGTCAGACCGATTGACAGCACGAACGTCGCCACCGCGGGGAAGCCCGAAAGGATGAAGATCCATCGCCAGTTCAACAGGTCGACCGCGAGACCACCCAGCAGCGGGCCCGCCACGAAGGCGGTTCCCGTCCACGCCGTCCAGGTGCCGATCGCCCTCGGTTGCTCGTCTCGGCTGAAGCTGGAGTTGATCAGCGCCAGTGAACTCGGCACGAGAAATGCTGCGCCAAGCCCTTGGATCAGCCGAGCGGTGATCATGACGAATCCCGACGGCGCCGCCGCGGCCAGGGCCGAACCCACGCCGAACGCGACGAGACCCCACCGCAACACCGGGATTCGGCCGAACATGTCCGAGATCGAACCGGCCAACAGGACCAGCGCACCGAGCGTCAGCAGATACGAGTCAACGATCCACTGTTGCAATGCGAGGCCACTCTTCAAGTCGTGGGCGATCGCGGGCAATGCGAGATTGACGACCGATCCGTCGAGGAACGCCACGAACGACGCGAGGATCGCCACCAGCAGCACCCGTCTGTTGCCGGTCGTGGCCCTCACGCCCTCAGTATGTCCGCCGCGGCGTCGCGAAAATGAAGCCAGGGTTGTGAATCCTCGGAAATTACGACCTGGAATTCGGTTTCGCGGCCGGGACGGCCAGTGAGTGGAGGAACGGCTCGACCAGCTGCAGGAAGCCGGCGGGATCGGAGGAGAACACCACATGCCCTGTGTTCACCTCGTGCAGCGTGGAATGCGGTATCGCGCGACGTGTTGCCCGTCCGATCCGCACCGACAGCGTGGGATCACGGTCGCCCCAGATGATCAACGTCGGCGACGTGATCAGGTGCGCCCGGTCACGCAGGTCGTATTCGGGCGTCCCGAAGCTCCGCCACATCGACGCCGCGGTGCGGACGCCCTCGGCGGTGCGGGCCCTCGCCGTGACCCGCGCCACGATTGTGTCGTCGCTGGGCGACTGGGCCTTCATATAGGCGCGCACGAATCTCGGCATCACCCGTCGCGTCACCGACTCGGTGCCCATCACCCGGCAGAAGGTCCTGGTGAGCACCGTGTCGGGCACGAATCCTCCCGTGTTGATCAACACCAATCCCGCCACCAGTGAGGGTCGCGTGATCGCCAACCGGGCGGCGGCCGAGCCGCCTACCGAATTGCCGATCAGTACAATGTCTTTCAGCTTAAGGGCGTCGACTACGTCCTCGAGCACGTCGGCGAGCATGGGACCGGTGACGTTGTCGACGAAGTCGGACTCGCCGTGACTCGGCCAGTCGACAGAGATGACACGCTGTTGCCTGGCAAGCGATTCGATCACCGGATGGTAGTCATGGCGATCGTGCAGGTTAGCGTGGAGCAGCACGACCGGCCGGCCGCTGCCGACCTCTTCGTAAGCGACATTTCCAGCGCGCGTGGCCAGCATTGGCATCGGGCATCTCCTTTGTTGACCGACCGGTCAGTCAATGTTAGCCTTCGCGTCGTGGCCGACGCAGACGTGACCACCCGGCAGGCCTCGGCGGCGCGCACCCGACTCGCGATGATCAACGCGGGGCTGGCGCTCGCCGAACGCACCGGGCTGGCGGGCCTGTCGATCAATCTGCTGGTCGACGAGGCACAGGTATCGAAGGGGACGTTCTTCCATCACTTCGGTGACAGGGCGAGTTATCTCATTGCGCTGCATCGCGAATTTCACGACCGTCTGCTGTCCGAGATCGAGCGCGTGACGGCCGGCATGACTCCTGGACGGGAGCGACTGATCAAGTCCGCCAACACCTACCTCGACGGCTGCCTTCGCGACCGTGGCGTTCGGGCGCTGTTGCTCGAGGCACGTGCGGAACCGGCGATCACCGAAGAGATCGGTGCCCGCAACGCCAGCACGGCCCGGATGATGGAAGCCGACTTCAAGGCCATGAGGTGGCGCCACCCGCTGCAGTGCGCGCAACTATGGATCGGCATGACGGCCGAGGCGGCACTCCTGGAACTCAGCGCCGGCGAACGCAGTCCCGCAGTGCGCTCGACGCTGGCAGCCTTCACTCAGGTGGCGCGTGCCGACTGAGACGAGATATCAATTGATTTCTGACAGAAGGCCATTCGTGATCGAGTATCGAATACACCACCGTGTCGCGCCGGGATCCATCCGGAAGTAGTTGATGGCTGCGCAACACGCCGTCGAGCTTTGCGCCGAGTCTCTCGATGGCCGTGCGGCTGGTGAAGTTGAAGAAATGCGTGCGGAACTCGACCGCGACGCAGTTCAGCGTCTCGAAGGCATGGGAGAGCATCAGCAGCTTGGTCTCCGAGTTGACTCCTGTGCGACGCGCTGACGACGCGTACCACGTGGACCCGATTTCGAGCCTGCGGTTGTCACCGTCGACGTTGAGGTAGCTCGACGATCCCACCGGCGTCCCGTCCAGAGTGCGAACCAGCAGGGTCAAGCTGCCCGTTTCCTGCAAGGAAAGCATCCGGTCGACCCATTCCTTGGCCGTCTGCGGTGACGGCGCCGACGTAAACCACAATTGGCCCGGGTCGCCATCGCTTGCCGCAGAGGCTATTTCGGAGACATGGTCTGCGCTAAGCGGCTCGAGCTGCACCCAGTGCCCACCCACCAGACTCACGGGTGCGACGAAGCGGGTCATTTCGGGACCCGTGTCTGCGCCCAGCCCGCCAGCAGTCCCCACGCCGAGCAGAGCACCGCCAGCACCGTCGCGACCGCACAGATGTACAGCCCGAACGCGGCGTCGACCGGTGGGTGCACCTTCTGCAGGTAGTACACGATCGTCAGCCCACCGATTGATAGCGAAAGCACCAGTGCCGCAATGGCTGAGACACGCACCGACAGGTTGCGGGCCGTCATCGCGCCGGCAACGATCAGACCGGACGCAAGCAGCACGATCAGCTGGCCCGCGTCGAACTTGGACAGCGGCACGATGCTGCCGACGGTGCCGCCCATCGCGCTGGAATGGCCTCCCCCGTCGGCGGTGGTCTCCCGCCAGGGCAGCCATCCGCTGATCGCGATCATCGTCGCAAACAGAACTACCAGCCAACCTGGATGAAGGCGGGTCATGCTGGCACCCTAGCGCGCTCGGGTGTCGGCCCGATGGAGCGGGACGCCGAGTTTTCACGTCGCCTGGCACTACTGTGATGTTGGCGGGACCCGACCGGGCCGACGAGAGGCAGACGAAGGGCGCCGATGACCGAGATACCGGACTGGGCGCAGCGGCTCGGCATGTCGCCTCACCCGGAAGGCGGCTGGTTCGTCGAAACGTGGCGCAGCGAGGTGACGATTCCGCAGTCAGTGCTGCCACCCGACTACACCGGCCAGCGCAGTGCGGGCACGGCGATACTCTTCCTGCTGATGCCGGGTCAACAGTCGGCATGGCACACCGTCCGCAGTGCGGAGCTGTGGCTCTATCACCGCGGCGGTCCATTGTTGCTCGAGATCGGTCGCGAACAGACCACGGCCACAACACATCTGGTCGGCCCGGACTTTCATGCCGGGCAGCGGCCACAGGTCGTGGTGCCGCCGGGGCACTGGCAACGAGCCCGGCCGCGCGACAGCGAGCCGAGCCTGGTCAGCTGCATCGTCGTGCCGGGGTTCGATTTCGCGGACTTCGCGCTGGCCGCTGACACCTGATCCAGTCGCGCAAGCAGCCAGCGGACTGGTAGGAGGCTGAGTAGCCTTACGCAGAATGCGGGGCCACATCATCGTCTCCGGCGGTGACGCACTGGCGATGCGTATCGTCGAGGAGCTCAACAGCGCTGGGTTGTCTGTGGTGACGCTTGCGTCCGGCGCTGAGCTCGCGACCGCCGAGATCTCGCAGGCGACGGCCGTCGTCTGTATCGGAGACGACGACGCGACGAACCTCGAAATCGCACTGCTTGCCCGCCAAGTCAATCCCGACGTTCGGGTGGTGGCCCGGCTGGCCAACAGCGTGCTCCGCGAAGCCGTCGCCGAGGACAACGGACCGGGAGCGATCCTCGACGTCGCCGACCTGGCCGCCCCATCGGTCGTGGACGCATGCCTGGGCCGGACGACGCATACGTTCGAGGCGGCCGGCACCCGGTTCGTCGTCTCGGGTACCGAGAGCCCAAAGGACGCCTCACTGCGCGAAATCTTCGGAGACCTGGCGCCAGTCGCGGTCATCCACGGCGACAATTCACCGACCCCGGGCGAAGTGGTGGCGTGCCCGGGGCGCGACGAGCAGGTGCGGGCAGGCGACTGGACCGCGATGATCGGCACCGCCGACGAGTTGGTCGCACAAGGCATCAGAGTCCCGAGACAACAGATGGGGGCGAAGAGTCGCCGTCCTCTGGTTCGCCGGGCACTGGACAACGTGCGAACGTTCCGCGACAACATCAACCCGATGTTCTTCCGCTCTGTGGCCGCGGCTCTGACGCTGCTCATCGGTTCGACCGTGTTGCTGCGCTACACCTATCACAAGCCGGGAATGTCGTTCGTCGACGCGTTGTACTTCTCGACCGAGACGATCGCCACGGTCGGATACGGCGACTTCAGCTTCGTCGACCAGCCGACCTGGCTTCGGCTGTTCAGCATCGTGTTGATGTTCGCAGGCGTCACCACGACCGCGATCCTGGTGGCCTTCATCGCCGACGTGCTGCTGTCGCGGCGCCTGGCGTACTCGGCGGGGCGCGGGAAGGTTCGGCACCTGCGCCACCACATCGTGGTCGTCGGCCTCGGGTCTTTCGGGATCCGCGTGGTTACAGACCTCTACGCGGCAGGTTACGACGTCGCGGTGATCGAACGCGACGACGACAACCGCTACCTGTCCACGACGGCCCGGCTGGACGTGCCGGTGATCTTCGGCGACTCGACCCTGCGGCAGACACTCGAATCGGCGCGCGTCGATGTGGCCCGCGCGGTGGCCGTGCTGACCCAGGACGACATGGCCAACATCGAAACCGGCATCGTGCTGCGTGAGATGTTCGGACCGCGGACCATGCCGGAGGTGGTCCGGCCCGACGTGCCGATTGTGATGCGGCTCTACGATCGTGAGCTCGGTGCGGCGGTGGCACAGCGTTTCGACTTCGACCACGTCCGCTCCACCGTCGAGCTGGCCGCACCGTGGTTCATCGGGGCGGCGATGGGACTGCAGGTGATCACCACGTTCTCGGTCGGCCAGAGCTCGTTCATGGTCGGTGCGGTGAAGGTCGAGCCGGACTCTGAACTGGACGGTCTGCCGATGTTCGAAATATCTACGCAAACAAGGGTTTTCGCGATCACCCGCGATGACGGTTCAGCGCAGCTGCATCCCCGCCGGGACACGCAGCTGACTGCGGGTGACACCGCGTATCTCGTCGGCCCGTACCGAGAACTGCTCGCCACGCTGCGCAAGGGCCAGCAGGCACAGCAAGCCGGCGAAGGACCCGTCAGCACGGCGACGACAGGCTGAATACCGGTCGCGCTACGGCCGGAGCCCCAGCACCCGCATCGCGTTCTCCTTGAACACCAACGGCAGAATCTCGGGATCGACATCGAGGGTGTCGAAGTCGCGGCGCCAGCGGTCGACCTCGATGAACGGGTAATCGGTACCGAACAGCACCTTGCGCTTGAGCTGACGGTTGACCGCGTGTACCAGTTGCGGCGGGAAGTACTTCGGCGACCACCCCGACAGGTCCACGTAGACGTTCGACTTGTGGGTGGCGATCGCGATCTGCGAATCAACCCAGGGCACAGCAGGATGTGCCATCACGATCGTCAGCTCCGGGAAGTCCGCGGCGACGTCGTCGAGCAGCATCGGGTCGGAGTAGCGCAACTTGATCCGGTAGCCACCGGGCAGCCCGGAGCCCAGTCCGGTCTGTCCGGTGTGGAACAGCGCAGGCACGCCGGCGTCGGAGATCGCCTTGTAGATCGGGTAGAACCGGCGGTCGTTGGGTTCGAACGCCTGCATGCTCGGATGGAATTTGAATCCCTTGACGCCGTAGTCGTCGACCAGGTTTCGAACGCGGTGCACTGCGCGCTGGCCCGTCCACGGGTCGACGGTGCCGAACGGGATCAGGATGTCGTTGTTGCGTGCGGCGCCGTCGACCAGGTCCTCGACGGAGTTGGGCGCATGCCCGGTCGCGGTCTGGGCGTCGATCGTGAAGACGACGGCAGCGATGTTGCGCTCCCGGTAGTGCTCGGCCACGGTGTCGACGGTCGTGGTCCGCTCCGGTCCGAGCTTGAAGTACTGCTGGGTCGCGGTGCTCAGCGTGTCGTCGGTGAACTTGTGACCGTGACAATCGGCTTCGACGTGGGTATGGATGTCGATCGCGTCGACCCCGGCGAAATCGATTCCGTATTCGTACTTTTGCGGCATGCGCGGAGTCTATGCACGCTCATTGGCGGCCGAGACTGCGGTGAGGGCGGGATTATCGCCGCAATCTCACCCTCACCGCAGTCTCGCTGTAGCCGCGGACTCGCGCTATGAGGCGGGGGCGAAGACTGCCTTGAACTTGTTCAGCGATTCCCGAATGTCACCCTTGAGCGCGGCGGCGACGATCATCCCGATTGGTCCGAAGAGCGCAGGACCACCCAGATGGATGTCGAACGTGACCGTCGAGCTGTCACCTCGAGGGGCAACCTTGCCGATGAGTTTGACCTTCACACCGCCCACGCCCTCGCCGTTGAGTGTCATCAACTCCGGCGGCTTGAAGTGCACGATCGTCCACTTGATGCGGTTGAGCATGCCTTTGACCTCGACGATGGACTCGACGACAGTCCCCTTCTCCAACGTCTCGGGCAACGTGCTGCGCCACACCTTGTGAATCGTCAGCCATTGCCTGTAGCGGGACAGGTCAGAGGCGCACTCCCACGCCTTCTCCGGCGGCAACGGCACGTCGACGGAGACGGACAGCTTGGCCACGTGCGTTCAGGGCTGCGGATCAGCAGGAGGTGCGGTCGGCGCGGGCGATGCCGCCGGCGCGGGCGATACCGCGGGCGGGGGCGGGCCGGGGTCGTCGGACTTCTGAGCGGGCGGTGCGCCGGCTGCCTCTGCTGGTTTGTCGACGGCCTTCTTGGCCGCGTCCTTCACCTTGTCGACCGTGCCTTTGTACTTACCTTGCGTCTTGGAGTCGACGATGTCGCCGGCCTTGTCGATGGCCACGTCGACCTTGTCGGCGTTCTTCGACAGAAGGTCCTTGATCTTGTCCCAGAAGCTCACCTGAACACCCCTCGCGTATCGGTTATCGGCCGCCATTCTGGTCCAGCGCCGGTCGTCTCCACAAGCGACGCGGCTCGCCGAGCAGCCGGCCCTGCACCCACCACGCCGCCTCGACGGCCGCCGCTCCGAGCAGGCCGAGCCCAACCGCTTCCGACGTCAGTGCCACATTGGACGGATCCAGCATGAACTGTTCTCGGGCAAGCGGAATGGAAAAAATCACGACGTACCCAAGGGCGGACGCACCGACAAGCGCGACCCGCCACCAGGTGTAGGGCCTGGCCACGACCGCCAGCACCCACGTCGCGGCGATCAGCAGCGTGATCAACGCTGACGTC
>JAVHWG010000061.1:0-3851 GCA_032159965.1 Mycobacterium sp. | reverse complement strand
CCGGCCGAGACCGGGAGCTCGCAGCACACGGTGGTTCCGTTGCCGGTCGGGCTGTGGATGGAGAGGGTGCCGCCGAGTGCTTCGATGCGGTCCTTGAGTCCGACCAGTCCTGAGCCGCGGAGCGGGTCGGCGCCGCCGACTCCGTCGTCGCGTACGCATACGCGGAGGGTGCCGTCGGCTGTTTCGGCGTCGACCTCGACGTTTGAGGCGCGGGCGTGTTTGGCGGCGTTGGTGAGCATCTCTGAGACGACGTAGTAGGCGGCGACCTCGATGGGTTCGGGGAGTCGGCGGTCGATTCGTACGTCGAGGTCGACCGGGACGGGGGAGCGTCGCCCGAGTGCGCGCAGTGCCGCCCGCAGTCCTGCTGTGGACAGGATCGCTGGATGGATGCCGTGGGAGATCTCGCGCAGTTCGTCGATCACGTCTAGGAGTCCGTCGGCCACGTCGGTGAACGCGGTGCGGATCTCGTCGCTGTCGGGTGGTGCCGCTGCTGCTGATCGCAGTCGTAGTGCCAGTGCGAGGAGGCGTTGCTGTCCGCCGTCGTGCAGGTCTCGCTCGATGCGCCGGCGGACCTCGTCGGAGGCTGCGACGATCCGGGCGCGGGAGGCTATGAGTTCGGCGCGGTTCTGGGCGTTCGCGACGGCGGTGGCGACCAGGTCGGTGAATTGTGACAGTCGCTGCTCTAGGTCGGGTGGCAGCGGGCCGGGCCCGACGGCGATCAATCCCCATAGCCGGCCGTTGACGTGGATCGGCACGGCGACCGCGGCCGGTATTCCTTCGCGCAGGGTCGCCTCTCCGCCCTCGATGGCGCTGTAGTCATCGACTCGGGCGGCCTGGCCGGTCCGCCAGACCGTCGCGGTGAGCCCGTTGGGTGGATAGTTCTCCCAGCGTCCTCCGACCGGCACGTCGGGGGTTGTCGCGCCTTCGTTGGCCACCAGCGTCGCCGTTCCGTCGAGCTCGAACCGGATCATCCTGGCGGTGCCGTCACCGAAGTAGCGCAGAGCCTCTCTGGTCGCGGCGGCGAACACCGCCTCGGGCGGTTCGCCGCGCGCGACCAGCGTGGCCAGGCGCCGCAGGGCCGCCTGGGTGTCGGCGAGTTCGTGTAGTTCCTGTTCGGCCTGGGCGTTGGCGATCGCCGTCGCGGCCAGTTCGGTGAAATCCGCGATGCGGGCGGCGGTGTCAGACGGAAACGGGCCGCGTTTCGACAACGCGGTCACCACGCCCCACCGGCGGCCCTCGACGATGATCGGGCTCGCCACGATCGATCGGATTCCCAAGGCGCGTAGGTCCTCGGCGACCGGGTCTGGTCTGCTGCTCCAGCCGTCCTCGTCGACCCGGGCGGCGCGGCCGGTCCGCCACACCATCGCCGCGGGAAGGTACTCGCGCAGTTCCATGCGCGTCCCGACCGACAACCTGACCGGGTCCTCTCCGACACCGCCGACGACCACGGCCGAGCTGCCATCGAGCTCGAAGCGGCATACGCCGACATTGTCCGCACCGAGCAGTCCGCGGATCTCCTCGGCCACCGCCGAGAAGATCTCGACCGGGTCGATTCCGCCGGCCACCAGCGTGGCCACCCGCCGCAACGCAGCCTGCTCATCGGCTAGCTGACGCCACCGTGTCCGGTCAGGTGGATCATGGCCCGCTCCCGCGTGGGCATGGCCCTCGTCGGCGCCGGTGTCTGGCGCGTTCATACGGCCGACGGTAGCTCGGTGCTTGGCGGCCCGACAACGCTGAGAGTCGCCGCCCCCAGGATCCTCAACGCCCAGGACGTACGTTCTCGAGCGCCGATCTGCCCGTGAGGTGATCCTGGAGTTATGCCCCAGACGAATGAACGTTATTGCAGGCTTTCGTTGGACAGCATAACCGATCGAGTGCACCGTGGTGTCTGTCAGCGCATCGATCGGGAGGACAACCCCGCCATGACTTCAGCACCGCCAGTCAGCCACGTCGGTACCCGCCGTCGTGGGCAGCCCACCGTCGTGCGCTCGGGCCGGCATCACTCGTTCGGCTTCTGGGTAGCTGCCGCTGCCTTCCTGGTGAACATGGGGTTCTCGGCGGTCCCGACTCCGCTTTACGCGCTGTATCAGCAGCGCGATCACTTCTCGACGCTCATGGTCACGGTTGTCTACGCCGTCTATGCGATCGGGGTGATCGGCAGCCTGTTCCTCGGTGGCCACGTGTCCGACTGGGTCGGGCGCAAGCAGGTGTTCGTGCCGGCACTGCTCATCAACGTCGTGAGCGCGCTCGTTTTCCTATTTGTACCGAGCTTGCCGGGCCTGCTCGTCGCCCGCGTGATCTCCGGCATCTCCGTCGGCCTCACCACCGCGACGGCCACTGCGTATCTCGCGGAGTTGCACGTCGGGATCTTCGGCTCGGAGTCCCCGCGCTCACCCCGCCGCGCCCAGGTCGTCGCGACCGCGGCGAACCTCGGCGGCATCGGTTTCGGCCCGCTGGCTGCCGGACTGCTGGCCCAGTTCGCGCCGCAGCCCCTCCGGCTGCCCTACATCGTGTTCGGTGGCGTGCTCATCCTGCTGGCCCTGCTCGTCGCCGCCTCACCGGAGACCGCTGTCCGGCCGGACCCCGCTCCCGCCTGGCGACCGCAGCGCATTGCCGTCCCGCGTCACGCACGCGGCGCGTTCTTCGCCGCCACAGCGGCCGGGGTCGCTTCCTTCGCGGTGTTCGGGGTCTTCAACTCGCTGGCACCGAGCTTCCTGGCCGGGACGCTGCACGAGAGTTCCCCTGCGGTGGCCGGTGCGGTCGCGTTCGCCGCGTTCGCCGCGGGGGCCATCGCGCAGATCCTGCTCAGTCGCCTGGGCGTGAACGCGACCCTGCGCATCAGCATGGCCATCCTGATCCCCGCCCTCGGGCTGCTGATCGGCGGAATGTGGCTGCCAAGTCTCGCCATGTTCGTCATCGGCGGCGTCCTGACCGGCGCGGGGGCTGGCCTGGTGTTCCGCGGTGCAATGGTCGCTGCCGGCGCTGCCGCGCCTCCGGAGTCCCGCGCGGAGGTGCTGTCCGGCTTCTTCCTCGGTGCCTACGTGGGTCTGTCCGTGCCGGTCCTCGGCCTGGGCATCGCGACCCAGTACGCCCCAGCACGCGACGTGATGCTGGTCTTCGTCGCCATCGTCATTGTTGCACTCGTCGCATCGCTTCGAGCGGTCATCGGCGCGAACAGCGCCAAATAGGCATCCGGACCGTTGAGAGATAGCGATGACATCGACGAGCGCCTCAGCGAAACAACACGGAATAGCTCGCATCGAGCATGAGCATGTGTCTCGCGCCTGCTAGCTGGTCTCGCACACTTCCAGGTAGCCGGGGTGCGGCTTTGACGGTGGCTGTGAAGACATTGCTCGCCGGCGCCACGATGCTCAACGTAAGCATATCGACCACCGCGAACGCATCGAGCGTCCGGCCGCTTCGCGCGGTTACCGGCGCGAACAGCGCGAACTAGGCATCCGGACCGTTAGGAGATATCCGATGGCGTCGACAAGCTTCTTGGATCTGTCGCGCTTGCAGTTTGCAACCACCGCCGCTTTCCACATGACGTTCCCGGCGCTGTCCGTGGGTCTCGCGATCTTCCTCGTCATCTGCTACGCGTGCTACTGCAAGACCGACAACCCGATCTACCTGCAGATGTTCCGGTTCTGGCGCAAGATATTCGCCGTCGGATTCGCCCTCGGGATCGTGGCCGGCATCGTCCTCACGTTCGAGTTAGGGCTCAACTGGGGCGGCTACTCCCGAGCGGTCGGGCCCGTTCTGGGTCCGATCATCTGCCTCGAGGCACTGACGGCGTTCTTCCTTGAAGCGGGCTTCATCGGGATCCTGCTCTACGGCGAGGGGCGGGTCAG
>JAVHWG010000053.1:0-3219 GCA_032159965.1 Mycobacterium sp. | reverse complement strand
TGACAGGGCGGCGCGCTAACCAACTGCGCTACAGGGCCTAGCTATTGTTTTTGTGACCCCAACGGGATTCGAACCCGTGTTAACGCCGTGAAAGGGCGCCGTCCTAGGCCACTAAACGATGGGGCCGTGAAGTAAAAAACCTTCATAGCTACCGAGGGACAAGCATAGGGGAGCGCACTCGGATTGCCAAACCGTGAAATGTCTCGCCGCGCATCCGACCTCGCCACTCCGCGCCTAATGGTGGTATCGGCGCATGTGGTCGAGTAGCTTCGAATCGTTGCCGACTATTTGAGGAATTATGTCTAATACCGCCCGACGAAGAGCCGCAGGAGGCGCTGATCGTGCCGCCCGCCGCCCCGGGTGGATCGCACTTCTCCTGGTTGCCTGCCTCCTGGCCAACGGAACCCTCATCGCGCAGCATCCCGACGCCGCCGTCGCCGCCGACTACCCCAGTTGGGACGACGTGCAGGCTGCGCGGCAGAGCAAGGCAGCGACCGAAGCCGAGGTCGCTCGAGTGCAGTCCGCGCTCGCCGGGCTGCAGGCCCAGGTGGACGCCACCCAGGCCGAGTCCCAACAACAGGGCGACCTGTATCAGGCGGCCCAACAGAAATACGACGAGGCGGCATTCAGGGCGGCGGAGCTGAGGAAGCAAGCGGATGCCGCGCAGACGGCGGCAAGCAAGTCGCGCCAGCAGGCCGCAGAGCTTGCCGCTCGGCTCTCCCGTTCAGGCGGGGACGATATCTCCACCCGGCTCTTCTTCAGCGGGGCGAAGGCGAAGAGCCTGCTCGCGCAACTCGGTCTCGCGAGCATGGTGAAGAGCCAATCCGCGGGGCTGTACGAGAAGGCCATACAGGATCAGAACACGGCGCAATCGCTCACCGATCAGGCTGAGGTGGCAAAGGCCGCGCTGAAGATCCTGGCCGATGCCGCACAGGCGGCGTTCCAGACGGCCGCAGCCGCCGCCGAGGCCGCCGCCGCCGCCCTGACCGAGCAGCAGGACAACATTGCGCGATTGCAGGCGCAGCTCGCGACACTCACGACGAACGTTGACCACCTGGAATCCGAGTACACCGCGGGAATCAAGGCGCAATGGGGCGATTCCGCTGGCCTCGGGGCGGGCAAGATCAGCGCCACCGGCTGGGCGCGGCCCGCGGGCGGTCACATTTCGAGCCCGTTCGGGTTCCGGTTGAACCCATACACGAAGTCGTACGCCTTCCATGCGGGCACCGACCTCGCAGCAAACTGCAACTCGCCGATCTTCGCCGCGCACGGCGGCACCGTGACCTACGCCGGTTGGAACGGCGGATACGGCAACTTCATCTTGATCGAGAACGGTGACGGCATCTCCACCGGGTATGGGCACATCGTCAACGGCGGAGTCCACGTCGCGATCGGTCAGACCGTCGGAGTCGGGCAGCCGATCGCCCTCGTGGGAAGCACCGGTCATTCCACAGGTTGCCATTTACACTTCGAGGTGCGTAACGGCGGAATCGCGACGGATGCGGTGCCTTTCATGCGCGGCAACGGCATCGAATTAGCCAACTGACGCCCCCTCCATACGCGAGAACCGCTCGGTCATGGTGGCCAAGTTGATGCGAAATTGTTACTGTGGATTTGTTACCAGTGTTACTGGAGTGACCTAAGGCGCCGTTGAGGCCCGGAAATCAGGGACGAACTTGCTCAAGACGACAGGCGCCAGACGGCTTCCACTCGCTCACCGACGCGGCCGACACACGCGATGGGTGGCCGTAATGGCGGGGCTGTCAGTCGTCGTTACCGGCACAATCCTTGGTGCGGGTTCCAACCCGGCGTTCGCCACGAGCTACCCGAGTTACGCCGATGTGCAGGCGGCAAAAGCCAGCCAGGCAGCCAAGACGGCCGAGATCGCGACGCTCCAGGGCTTGCTCGCCTCGCTGCAAACCGATGTGCAGTCGACCCAGGCAGCCGCGGTTCAAAAGGGCGCCGAGGCGCAGACCGCTCAAACGAACTACGACGACGCAACCAACAAACTCGTAAAGCTCACGCAGCAAGCGGACAGCGCGACGCAAGAGGCGAACAAGTCCAAACAGGAGGCGGGGCAGCTTGCCGCGCAGCAGGCCCGCTCCGGCGGAACCGACCTCACCGCCAAGCTGTTCTTCGGCGGAAGCAAAACTAACGGATTGCTCAGCCAGCTCGGTCTCGCAAGCATGGTGAAGGACCAGTCGTCGGGCCTCTATGCGAAAGCAATTCAGAACGCACAGGCGGCACGCTCCCTGACGAACCAGGCCGCCCTCGCGAAGACGGCACTCAAGACCCTCAATGACGACGCCCAGAAGGCCGCCGCCGCAGCGGTTGCCGCGTCTCAGGCGGCCGCGGACGCCCTCGCGGCCCAGCAGACCCACCAGATCGAGCTGAATGCTCAGCTCGCGGTGCTCACCTCCAACACGAATCAGACGCAAGCCGCATACAATGCCGGCGTCGCGGCGGCCCAAGCCGCGGCTGCGGCGGCCGCCGCGGCATCCAAAACTCCAGCGGCGTCGGCCCCGGCCGGACAGGTCACGTCGTCCGGATGGACTCGCCCCTCGGCCGGGCACATCTCGAGCCCCTACGGCTACCGCATCGACCCGTACACCGGTGCGTACGCACTGCACGAGGGAACCGACCTCGCCCCCGGATGCAATGCGCCGATCTACGCCGCTCACAGTGGCACGGTGGTGATCTCCGGACCCTATGGCGGATACGGAAACTACATCCGAATCCGCAACAACGACGATGGAAGCTACATGACCGCTTACGGCCACATCGTGAACGGCGGACTCCTCGTGCACGTCGGGCAGACGGTGACGGTCGGTCAAAACATCGCTCGCGTCGGCTCAACCGGTTGGTCAACCGGGTGCCACCTGCACTTCGAGGTCTACCACAACGGAACGACCATCGACCCGGTTCCGTTCATGCGCGCTCACGGCGTCGAACTGGCCAACTAGAGTTCCGCGGGCGCCGACCCGTGCCGCATCCCGTCACGCAATTGCGTGCGGGGGTGGCTATTTGAGGGAAGTTCTTGTTACTGTGACAGCTGTCAACATGTGTTGACGATGTTACTGATGTGACTGCGCGGGGATCTGCAGCACGCCAACGGGGACTCATGAACCGCACACGGCAGGGCCGCACGGCGGCCGACAGGGGCAGCCGCCCGCGCGCGCGTCGATCGACGACTCGCATCGCGGTGCTGGCGGTGATCGT
>JAVHWG010000049.1:0-4012 GCA_032159965.1 Mycobacterium sp. | reverse complement strand
CGATATGGCCGAACTGTTGCACGCCGGCGTCGAACGCCGCCTGAAGTCCGGGCTTGTCGCGGACGTCGCCCTTCTGAATCAGCATTTCCTGGCCGGTCTTTTCGACCAGGCGAGCGGTCTCCTCGAGGTCGTCGTAGGTGCCCAGCTTGTAGGGCACGATGTCGAGATCTTCACAGATGTCGATTCCGACGATGTTCGCGCCCTGCTCGGCACATGTCACAGCGTGCGATCGACCCTGGCCGCGCGCAGCCCCAGTGATGAAGACGACGCGGCCGTCGAGTGAACCCATTCCGTATCCTCCGGTGATCGATCGGCAGTCGGCCGCGCTGGGACGCGCGGCGATCAGAGCAAGGCGCGGTGAAATGCGCCACAACGGATATTACGCCGCAAGTTTGGAATCGTACAACTATTTCGCTAATTTGACTGACAGGCTCACGAATGCTCCGGAAGGGAAACCGCATGCCCGTCACCCACAACGGCAGTCCCCGCCCACCTGACGGCGACTGGCTCGGAAGCCCTTATCTGACGTTCAAACGCGAAGGCGCATTCGCGATCTGCACCTTGGACCGGCCAGCGGCTCGCAATGCGATGACCCCAGCGATGTACTTCGGCATCCGCTACGCGATCAACCGGGTGAACGCCGATCCGGATCTCGCAGGTCTGCTCATCACAGGGACGGGCGACGTGTTCGCTCCCGGCGGTGATATGGGTCAGTCCGGCGACGACAACTGGATGGACTTCGCCACCACGATGGGTATGGACGTGACACCGTTCGACATCTTGCGGCAGTCCGCGAAGCCGGTGGTCGCGGCCGTGAACGGTCTGGCCCAGGGCGGCGGCTTGCAGATTGCCATGTGCAGCGACCTCGCCGTGGTCAGCGACCGTGCGACGTTCCGCGTCCCGGAATTGTTCCGGGGGATCGCCGACACCTATTACAGCCAGATGCTGGCGCGCCTGATCGGGCCTGTCCGCACGCGGGACCTGATGTTCACCGGTCGGACCCTTTCTGCTGCCGAGGCCCTGGAGTGGGGCATGGTGGCGCGCGTCGTTCCGCACGACGAGCTCTCCGCCGTGTCGCGCGATCTCCTCGCGCAGTGCTGTCGAACCGCGCCTGCCGCACGGGGAGTGATAAAGGCCAGTTTGGACAACTACATGGGCCTCTACGACCGCATCGGTATGCAGGCCAGCCTGTTCGGGCCTGAAACGCGCGAAGGGTTCATCGCCTTCAAGGAGAAGCGGTCGCCGTCCTGGGTTCATCCCGATCTGCGCGTCGACGGCCGCCTTTGACGGGTTCGTCTACTTGGGCGTGAAGCGCTGCGCACCATCGAGGCGCATCACCTCGCCGTTGACGTAGCCGTTGCTGAGCAGGAAAGCGGCGGCGTCGGCGTACTCGGCCGGCGTACCCAGCCGCTTCGGGAACGGGACGTTGGCCGCGAACTTGGCGATGGCCTCTGGGCCGACCGACTCCATGATCGGTGTCTTCATGGTTCCCGGGGCGATGGTGTTGACCCGGATGCCAACTGAGCTGAGGTCGCGGGCGGCCGCGATGGTCAAACCGATGACGCCGGCTTTCGCTGCGGCATAAGCGGTCTGCCCGATCTGACCTTCGTAGCCGGCGACCGATGCGGTCATCACGATGGCACCACGTTCGCCGTCCGCACGGGGATCTGTGGCGGCCACCGAGGCCGCCACCAGACGAGTGAGGTTATAGGTGCCGTTGAGGTAGAGGTCGATGGTCTTGGTGAATCCGGCCATGTCGGCCGGGCTGCCGTCGCGCTGCACGATTCGTTGTGCGACACCGAAACCGCCGTGCGCGATCACCGCGTAGCGCAGCTGACCGAGCTGCTTGGCCTGCTCGATCGCGCCGAGCACGCTGTCGTCGCTTGTCACGTCCGTGCTGACGAAAAGCGCCCTGCTGCCGAGCTCGTCAGCCAGCGCCTTGCCTTTGTCGACGGCCAGATCAGCGATCACCACGCCGAGACCGTCGGCATGAAGCCGACGTACCGTCGCCTCGCCCAGGCCACCGGCACCCCCGCTGACAATTGCCGACGTACCTTCGAACTGTTGTACCGTCACGTGTTCTCCCTCATTCATTGTTGTTTTCTAATTGAGTCACATCGCCGGTCACGAAATGCCACGGATCCTCCGCGGCCAGCGCCAGACGCCCCAGTCGGCGCGCGAAATGTGCAGTGGTGCCGTACTCCCCGGCCCAGCTCTGGGCCCGCAGGGTGAACAGCCAGAGTGGGTGCTCGCGCGTAACCCCGATGGCACCGTGCAGCTGATGGGCGGTAGTAGTTACCGGATTGACGGCGCGCCCGACCGCGATCTTGGCGACGGTGACGGCGTAGTCGGTGTGTGGCGAGTCGAAGCCGTGTTCGGCGGCTGCGGCTACAGCCAGTTCGACAGCGGCACGTGCTCGTTCGATGTCGCCGGCCATGCCCGCCAGGGACTGCTGTACGGATTGGAATGCGCTGAGCGGGCGTCCGAACTGGACGCGCTCGCGCGTGTGCGCCACCGACAGCGCCGCGGCGGCGTCCAGGGCGCCCATGATCTGTATGCACCGCGACCAGGCACCCCGTCGCGCAAGCTGGGCCTCAAACACCGAATCCACCGAGTGCAACTCCTCGGTCGGCACGTCGAACGCAATGGCATCGCGCGGCTCGCCGGCCAGGTTGTGGCCTTTCTGCCGGTTGCCCGTTACCGCGTCGAGCACTCCGACCCACAGCCCGTCGCGAGCAGGAACCGCAAGCACCGTGGTGCACGCCCGCGCCCACGGCACGGCCTCCGCAGTCCCGATGACCCGTCCGTCCTTCGTCTCCCCCTCGGCGACCGCGACAGTCAGCGGTCCGTCGGGCAGCTCGATGCCGGCCTCGTGCCCGAGCCAACCGGCGAGCGCGTCGGTTTCTGCTAGGGGCACTGCGCCGGCGTGGCGTGCGACACCGTAGAGGACGATTGCCAGCTCGTGCGGTCCCGCGCCCGTGTCGGGCGTACTCGTCAGCCGCGTGAGCCCGGTTTCTTGGAGGTGGCGCCACAACTCGGCGTCGAACTGGTCGGGCATACCGCGCCGGCCCAGCCCGACGTCATACGATCGTTGCCCGAGTTCGTTGACGAGAGAACGCAATTCGGCATCGTCGTCTCGAACCGCGCTGGCAGCGAACACACCCCCGGCGAGCGTGCTCATCGCAACCCCATTCCGCGAGCCACCACGCCTCGCAACACCTCATTGGTGCCGCCGCGCAGAGTGAACATCGGCTTGTGTAGCCATGCCGTGGTGAGCATCGCCGTCAGCGCCGGGTTCGGCAAGGACCCCTCCAGTAGGTCGGTGATCAACTCGACCGACTCGGCTTCGAAGCGGGTACCGAGGTCTTTCACCAGCGCCGCGAGGTTAGCCGCGTCGCCACCATCGGTGAGCGCGCGCGCCACCGACAACGACAGCTGGCGCAACGAGATCAACCGGGCGAGCAGTTCGCCGACAGCGGCGGCGGTGCGGTCGTCGGGTACCGGACCGGAACCCACTGCGCGGATCGCGGCGAACAGCAGGGGACCGGTCGACAGAATCCGCTCCGGCCCGCTGCGCTCAAACGACAACTCGGAGGTCACCTGGTGCCAGCCGTTGCCGACCTCGCCGAGCACATCGGCGTCGGCTACTAAGACCTCGTCGAAAATGACCTCGTTGAAGTGATGTGCCCCCGACATCAGGACGATCGGTTCAACGCGCACGCCCTGGGCATCACACGGGACCAGGAACTGGCTGAACCCGTCGTGTCGGTGCTGCGGATCCGGTGGGCTGGTGCGGGCCAGCACGACCACCTGATGAGCGTGGTGCGCTCCGCTGGTCCACACCTTCGTGCCGGAAAGGATCCAGCCGCCATCGGCGCGAACCGCTTTGGTCTGAACGGCAGCGAGATCAGACCCGGCGCCGTGCTCACTCATTCCGATCGACGAGTACAGCTTGCCCGCAACGATTTTCGGCAGCAGCCTGTCACGCTGCTCTTCGGATCCGTAGGACAGC
>JAVHWG010000017.1:0-9243 GCA_032159965.1 Mycobacterium sp. | reverse complement strand
ATGGCTCACGTGTCGTTCAGCGGCTTGCCCGGTAGATCCTCATCGCTCGATGCCGCGAAGACCTCGCTGGCCGCGGCGCCGAAGCCGTTGGGTTGCCCCACGGCAGCGAAGGTCCTGCCGACCTCGGCGAGCTCGTAGGACCACCGCCAGCCCTTCTCGTAGCTCTGCCGGCGGGCGTGGAGCCACGCCGTTTCAAGGTGGGGTTGGCTTATCGCCCATTCGCGGACCAGGTCGTCGTCGACCCCATAGGCTGCAGCGGTGTGTCGGATCGAAACTAGCAATGCTGCAGTCGTTTTGGTCCAGGCCGCGTATGTCATCTTCAGCGCTGATGCGGCTGGCGGCGTGCCGGTGAGACTGACGGCGTCGAGTGCGGATCCGGCGAACAGGTTCGCGATCTCGCCGTCGTCGCCGGCGAGATAGAGCCGGGTCGTGCCCGCTGTGATGGGGGGTGGGCCGATGATGCCACCGTCGACGTAGCGGCCGCCACTGCCGGTGACGGTGCGATCGATGAGCACCGACGTCTCGGGGCTGACGGCGTTGGCGTCCACCACTATTCCCCCGAAACCCGCCAACTGCCGGGCCACTTCGAACGCCCCGTGCGGCGGGCAAATCAAGAACACAATGTCGGTGTGGGTCAGAAGCTCGGCGAGGTCGTCGAACGGAGTCAATCCGGCCTGCTTTGCACGCCGCGATGTCGCTTCGCTTCGGCCGGTGCGCAGCCAACCGACCTGGTGGCCGCGGCCGACCAGACAGGCGGCCACCGCCGCGCCCATGGCGCCTGGATGGAGCACGGCGCATACCGGATTCACCAACGGTTTACGCGGCATAGACGCTCTCCTGTCCGCCCGCGGGCCCTGCGATGAGCGGTGCGAGCCGTTCGGCCGAACGAATCGCGCGTGGCGATGTCGACCAGATACTCAGCGCGATGATCCCGAGTCCCAGCACCGCGCACAACAGCCAAAGCGGCCTGGCGTCCGCGGTGTACTGGGCACCGTCTGCGGTCAGAGCCGCCCCGCCGAGCGAACCGCACAGCGCCACGCCGATACTGACCCCTACCTGACGGCTGGTCGAGGCCACCGCCGACGCCGCCCCCGCGCGATCCGTCGGCATGCCGCTGACCGCCGTGGTCGTAATTGGTGCGTTGGCCATCGCGAAGCCCGCGCCGAACACCGCAAAGATCGCCAACACCAACCACACCGGAGCGGTGACGGTGAGATCGGCCAGCATCAGCGTCGACACGGTGATCATGATTCCAGCCGCGACCAACGATGGCCGACTGCCGAAGCGACCGACCAACCGACCCGACAACGGCGACAAAGTCAGAGCTGCAAGCGAAATCGGTAGATACATCAAGCCGGTGTGGAGCGCGGAGTAGTGCCGCGCACCCTGGAGATACAACGACATCATGAACAGGAAGGCGCCGTAGGCGGCATAGGCGCACACCGCGATCACCGTTGCCGACGCAAACGGAATGCTGTGGAAGAACCGCAAATCGATGAACGGATCGTGGCGCCGGGATTCGTAACGGAGAAATCCCAACAATGCCGACACCGCGACGATCGATATCGCCACCGACGGAACGGCGCTCCCGCCCATCTCCCGTCCCTCGATGAGAACGAAAACGAGAGAGAAAAGGAACGTCACGGCCAGCGCCTGGCCGATCGGGTCGACGTCTCGCATTGTGGCCGACCGCGACTCCGGCACGAAGATCGCGGTAAGCACTATCGCGGCCGCGCAGATCGGCAGGTTGATCCAGAACACCGCGCGCCAGTCGCCGAGCTCGATCAGTGCGCCTCCCAGCATCGGGCCCAGCGCCATCGCGATCCCCATCACGGCTCCCCAGATGCCGATCGCCCGGGCGCGTTCCACCCGGCCGGCGAACACCTGGCTGATGATCGACAGCGCAACGGGATTGAGCATCGAGCCGCCGATTCCCTGCAGCAATCGGGCCGCGATCAGAGTGTGAATGTTCGGCGCCAGGCTGCACAGCAGCGATCCGATGGCGAAAATCGTCAACCCAATCTGGAAGACCCGGCGGCGGCCCAACCGGTCGGCGGTGGCGCCGGACAACATCAGCAGCGACGCCAGCACCAGCGTGTAGATGTCGATCACCCACTGCAGCTGAGAAGACGACGCGTGCAGCTCCGTGCGGATCGACGGGATCGCGACGTTGACGATGGTCGCATCCATCGACACGATCAACAGGCTCAGGCAGCAGGAGAGCAGGATGATCACCTTGCGCCGCGCGCTGAGAGCATCCACCTAACAATTGTGAAACTGCAATGGTTGGTAATCGAGCACGCCAGCCGGAGTCTCTCACCACCTGCTAGCTTCCAGCCGCAAAGCGTTGCGTACTCACAGGTAAGTCCAACTTCCTGCTGACTGGAACCGACAACAGGTGTCAGCGGTGACGACGTCGCGTCCCTGAAACGCAATGATGAAGGGACGGAGCGGATTAGCTGAACAGTGCCGTCCTTCCCGGATCACTCCAAGCCGACAGACCTCTGCTCAAATGGCACTGTCAACGGCGGGGGCTGTGGCGGTGGTTTACAAGCACCGACGGAAAGGGAAGGTATGAGCATTCTTCAAGTGGGCCGGATTGAGCCGTCGCTGGCCACCGCGCTGGCGGCGAAATACCAAGTGCTGCAGTTGCCTGACGATTCCTCGCGGGCGGCCTTTGTGGAACAGCACGGAGCGTCGGTCACTGCCATCGTCTGCTTTGGGTCTACTGGTGTGGACGCCGATTTGATGGCAGCGCTGCCCAACCTGGGGGCCATTGTGCATCAGGGAGCCGGCTACGACACCATCGACGTTGACACGGCACGCCGGCTCGGCATCGGAGTGAGCAATACCCCCGACGTGCTCAACGACACCGTCGCCGACGTTGCGGTCGGCTTGATGCTGGCGACGATGCGCGGCTTGTGCGTGGCAGACCGCCAAGTGCGCGCCGGCGTGTGGCCTCGCAACGGCAGCAGCTACACCTTGGGCCGAGACCTCAGCGGATCGCGAGTCGGCATCCTGGGTCTTGGCGGCATCGGCTCGGCGATCGCCATGCGACTGGTCGGCTTCGGTTGTGACATCGCCTACCACAATCGCCGCCAGGTGCCCGGCTGTCCGTACCATTATGCCGCGTCACCGGTTGAGCTTGCCCGGTCCGTTGATGTGCTGGTGGTCGCGACCACCGGCGGCGCTGGCACCGAAAAGCTGGTCGACCGTGCAGTGTTGGAGGCTCTCGGACCGGACGGTTTCCTCATCAATATCGCACGCGGAAGCGTCGTCGACCAGGACGCCCTCGTCGAGCTGCTTATCGAGGGCGGGTTGGCGGGTGCCGGGCTGGACGTATTCGCGGAAGAGCCTTATGTGCCAACGGAATTGCGCGAACTGGACGACGTTGTGCTGTCCCCCCATCTGGGTGGTGCGACAGTTCGAGCACTCGCGACGACCAGGGAGTTGGTGTTGCAGAATCTCGACCAGTACCTCACGCACGGGACGCTGAGCACGCCGGTCGTGTCCCCGATCAGAGACCACCGCAACGTCATTCACCGATAGGAGCAACCTATGGCCGTCTTTCCGGACCCTCCGTGGGAGGCCGCACGCCGGTTCACCCCCGAATTGATGAAACTGGTCGGCGATCCGTTGTATTCGGCGGTCTGGGCCGATGAGCGGCTCAGCCCGCGCGATCGCAGCATCGCGACGCTGGCCGCGCTCACCGTCCTCTACCGGCCCGACGAGTTGCCTGCTCATCTGCGCCTGGGCATCGACAACGGTCTAACCGTCGATGAAATATCCGCCCTGATCACTCATGTCGCGTTCTACGGTGGCTTTCCGGCCGCCATCTCGGCGTCCAGGATCGCCGGCGAAACACTTTTGTGACGCATCGCCCTGTCTCTCCGTTGACTCTGCGTCCTGGACGCAAAAGTGCGAGTAACCCCTCGCCGTCAGCGCAGAGTCAACGGCGGACGAGTCAGCCCTCGACGAAACAACTCTTGATGGGAAGCCAGTGATCCCAGGGAGACACGCGATGACCAGTTACGTGATACCGCCGCCGCCGCTGGTTTCGCTGCCCGTGAGCACCGGCGCCCAACGCTTTCCGAACCGTCGCGTGTTCTGCGTCGGACGCAACTACGCGGCCCACGCCCGCGAGATGGGCAAGGATCCCGATCGTGAGCCACCCTTCTTCTTCATCAAGCCAGCCGATGCGGTGATCGACGCCAAGGGCGTGGTTCCGTACCCCTCGCTCACGTCGCAGTTGCATCACGAAGTCGAAATGGTGGTGGCGCTCAAGACCGGCGGTACCAACGTAGCGCCACAGGACACACTGAATCTTGTGTGGGGCTACGGTGTCGGCGTCGACCTGACCCGGCGCGACATCCAAGACGAGGCGAAGAAATTGAGCCGGCCCTGGGACGCTTCGACGCATCAGCGCCGTGCAGCCCGATCCATCCCGTCGCGGTCGTCGGCCACCCGGATGAGGGCGAAGTCTGGCTGACGGTCAACGGCGAACTGAAACAGCGCGGCGACCTGCAGGACCTGATCTGGTCCATTCCGGAAGTCATCAGCTTCATCTCGCAAGCAGTCGACCTCGCTGCCGGCGATCTCATCTACAGCGGAACCCCGGCCGGCGTAGGGCCAATGCAGCCGGGCGATGAAATCGCCGGCGGCGTCGAGGGTGTCGCAGAATTCACTTTCACCGTCGGTCCGCGCCCCCGCCTGCCAGTCATCTCATAGGGAAGCGCTCAGAGTCGGAAGAGGTGTTGGGCGTTGCGGTAGGCGATCTTGTCCCGGTCAGCCGGGGCGATCGGGGCTTCGGCCAGAAACTTCGCATGTTGAACCGGGTCACCGAAGGGGTAGTCGGTGGAGAACATGATGCGGTCGGCGCCGAACACCTGCAGAGCGCACAGCAGCGGCGGGGTAGTGATATAGCCGCAGATGGTGATGTGTACATGTTCGCGGATAACCTGCGCCACCGATCGGCTGTCCGGGTTCGCCCGGGTGAGTACGGAGTCTGCGCGCATAAGGGAGAACGGCAGGTTCTCGCCCATGTGCCCGACAACGAACTGCAGCTTGGGGTGTCGGTCGAAAACGCCGCTGGCTGCGAGCCGCAGTATGTGCAGACCGGTCTCGGCGTGCCAGCCCCAGGCGGCGGTGGCTAACGCTCTGCCGGTCGATTCGGGGAGGCCACCGAAGTACACCTCGGCGACCTGCGGTGGGGGGTAGGTGGGATGCAGGTAGATCGGTACGTCGAGTTCCTCAATGACGCCGAGTAATTCGCCGAATTCGGGTGCGTCGAGGAACCGTCCCTGGGTGTGCCCATTGATGACCACGCCACAGAATCCCAGCTCGGTGATCGCCCTCTTAGCTTCCGCGATCGCAGCACCCGGATCCTGGGTAGGCAGGGTGGCCAACGCGTTGAACCGGAGCGGTTGCACCGCAACAACTTCGGCGCAGTGGTCATTGATCGCCCTACTGAGGTCGGTGGCGCGCTCAACGGTGACCTGCTGGGATCCCGGCGCGACGATAGACAGCACCTGCATGTCGATGCCCGCCTCGTCCATCACCCGCAGCCGCTTCTCGCCGAAATCCACAAGTTTCGCGGTGAGCGATTCGGGCGCCACGCGGGTGGCCCACACATCGTCGATGAGGTCGCCGGGCAGCAGGTGTTCTTCGAGGCCGATCAGTGTCATGAGATGCCTTTCGTCGTGACTGCGTCGGCTCAGGCCGCGGTGTTCACCGAGAGTCGGGGCAGCAGGGTCTGCGCATTGACGTGCATTACCTGCGCCAGGACCTCGGGCCGGTCCGCGAAGTAGGTGTCGACGTTGGTCGTGTACCAGCCGGCCATCTGTGGACTGACTGCGGGAAAGTCGGTACCGAACAGAATCCGTTCCGGTGGCACGAAGTTCTCGAGAGCCACCAGGTTCGTCTCGAAACCTGACAGCGCTGTCTCGAAGTAGAACGTGCGGAAGTCGGCGATGATCTCCTCGGGACTGAGCTCACAGCCCAGGTAGGACGAGAGCACCGCGACCCGCGCGGCGAGAAAAGGCGTGCTGCCGCCGGAATGCGAAAGGATGATCCGTGCGTTCGGATACTGCCGTTTTCGCCCAGAGGTGACGAGATCCGCTGCAGCCTTGTAGGTTTCGTTCGGTACCTCGGTGATGGGCGTCGGCAGGAACCGATTCGGCATCCGGTTGCGCCCCGGTGTCTGCTCGCCGTGCAGGAACACCAGTGCATGACGCCGGTCGAGTTCGGCCCACAGCGGCTCGAAGACGTCGTCTCCCACCGACCGGGCCTCCTCCCCGGTGCCGTAAACGTTCGTCAAGGTGACTCCGTCGGCGTCCAGGTCGTCGAGGGCGTAGGTCAGCTCCTCGAGGGCGGCGTCGACGTCGGTGGGAGTGGGAAGGTGCGCGAAGAAGCCGAACCGTCCTGGGCGGTCATCGACGATCTCGCAGGCGACAGTGTTGATCCGGCGGGCGAATGCCTGACGCTCCCGCGCGGGCAGGCCCGACTCGACGTCGCTCGGCAGAGACAGCACTGCAGTCTGAATGCCGAGGGCGTTCATGAACGCCAGGCTCGTCTCCGGTGTCCAACGCGTGGCGCCGGCCGGGAAGCGCCAGCCGTTGTCGACAGCGAGCGAGCCGCGCACTAATTCAGCCAGCCCACCAGTGGGGAAGAGGTGGTGGTGAAAGTCGACCCGCGCCGCGCCGGCAGTGGTTGCGGTCATATCTCCAGTGAACCGTTCAACTAACGACTGTCCATTGCTGCTGGCGGTAATACCGGCGGATGAGTGAGTCCGCACCGCAACGAATTCCGCATCTGTCATGCGCGCAGCATCTCCAGCGCGACGTCCACGCCGCTTGGGTCTATGGGAATCTCGGCGAGCTGGAGCCCCATCTGCACTCCTGCGAGAGTCCCGGCAAGGGTCAGGTCGTTGAAATGGCCGAGGTGGCCGATCCGGAATGTGCTTCCCGCGAGCTTTCCCAGGCCGCCGCCGAGCGACATGTCGAAGCGGTCCAAGATGATGTCGCGGAGCTTGTCGGCGTTGTACCCATCAGACAGCATGACCGCCGTCACCGACATGGAGTGCGCGCCCTCGTCGAGGCACACCACGTCCAGACCCCACGCGCGCACGGCCGCCCTGGTCGCCGATGCATGGCGGGCGTGGCGCGCGAACACCTGTGGCGCACATCGGCCTCGACGCTGACGCCGTTGTCGAAGGTCACCACCGCATGGTGGTCGTCCTGCCGCCGATAGGCCCCCGATACCGCCACCGACGACGATCACACGCACCGATCGCATCGCACTCTCCCGTCTTAAGCCGAACGCCAATTCATCTGTGGGGCTGCGAAATTCCGCTATACCCGCGCGGCAAGGAGCAACAGGCTGTCGCCGCCCACCGAGACGCCTTCCGGGCCGATGCGTTCTGCCAGCCTGGCGCGTAGCTCCAAGGCCTTCTCAGGAGAGAGGATGAGGTAGCTCGAGTAGGTGAATGCCAGGTCGAGCCACTGCTCTGTGGAATAGTGGGCGTGCCGCGGGTAAGTGCGCTCCTCAACGGTGAAGCCCGACGCCGTGAGTGAGGCGACCAGCTGGCGTGTGCGGCGCTCCGTGTCGACGGAATCGTTCGACGAGCCGAGGACCAAAGGTGAACCCGGATCCATGTACTCCCGGTATATCGGGGCGAGATCGCTGTGCGTGGGATGCGTTGGGAGCAGACGGTTCCACATCAATGCAAGACGTCCACCGCTGGACAGCAGTTGATGGACCTTCGGTAATGCAACGTCAGGATTCACCCAATGAAAAGACTGCCCGAACACGACGAGGTCGAATTCGCGCTCCGAGGGTTGCCAACTCTCGAACGTGCTGATCTCGATGGGTATGCCCTTGGCCCTCGCGATTTTGGCCATTCGCGGATCTGGCTCAACCGCAAGCACATTGACTCCCTTCGCGACCAGTTGCTCGGAAGCGATCCCGGTACCTGCGCCAACATCGAGCACCGTTCGAGCGCCATACAGCAGAAGGTCATCGATGAGTTGGTCGGGGTAACGCGGCCTCAGCGCGTCGTAGACCCGGGCTGTGGCGCCGAACGAGTCCGCGCGCGCACGATCAAGGTAGAGATATTCTCGTGGCTGCATACCGAAAGCCTACGCCGATGTGGCACTCTGATACCCAATCCAGTTGACGATCAACGGATTTCCTAGCTAACGGGTATGACACGGTGGTGCTAGCCTTCCGCGGCAATTGCGGACAGCACCAACGACAACCGCCCCCAGATCGGCGACGCTGAGAGTCATGATCTGCTGCCTCATCTCCATGTTCGCGCCAAGAGTTCTGCCCAGCGGAAGGTCCGCATGATGCGGGCCATTGTGATCGGCGGGTCGCTCGGCGGCCTCACCGCGGCTCTGGTTCTGCGAGACCAGGGCTGGGATGTGGACGTGCTGGAACGTAGTCCAAATCCGTTGGAGGGACGCGGGACCGGAATCGTCATGCACCCGAACACGATTCGCTATCTTGTGGAGCGGGTCGGTAAGTCGATTGACGGCATCGGCATGCCAGTTCACAGGCTTCAGTATCTCGATACGGACGGCTCGACCGCCGACGGGCAACCCTGTGCGCTCCGGTTCGCGTCGTACTTCGAGTTATATCGCGAGTTGCTGGGCGCGTTCGGCACTGAGCGCTACCATCTGTCGAAAGAGCTCGCGTATCTGGATAACCGGGGCGGTGCGGCGATGGTTGCATTGACCGACGGGCAGACCCTTGCGGCCGATCTCGTGGTATGCGCGGATGGCATTCGTTCAACGGGACGCCGAATCATGTTGCCCGACGCCCACCCCCGCTACGCGGGATACGTGACCTGGCGCGGCACCCTGGACATCGACGAACTCAGCGGCCGCTCGGCGAGCACCCTACTGGACGCGTTCACCTACCGGATCCTCCCTCGCGGCCACCTGCTCAGCTACCCGATTCCCGGCCCGAACGGCTCTATCCTGTTGAACTGGCTCTGGTATCAGAACATCGCGGCGGGAGACGGTCTCACGGACCTGCTCACCGATCGCAACGGTGTCCGGGCAGAGCTGACCGTGCCACCCGGATCGGTCCAGACCCGCCACGTCGAGCAGTTGTATGCGGCGGCGGACGCTGATGTGCCGGCGCCGCTCGCCGAGGCTGTCAAACAAACCGCCGAGCCGTTCATCCAGGTGATCATCGACCTCGAGGTCCCCCGGATGGAGTTCGGGCGCAGCTGCCTGATCG
>JAVHWG010000002.1:0-3234 GCA_032159965.1 Mycobacterium sp. | reverse complement strand
ATAGCCTTGGGTGGCAAAAGCTTTCAGCGCCGCACCGAGGATGTCGTCCAGCGACGCGGGCGAGTCTTCACTGCGTGGCCGGCCACTCGGCCTGCGTCGCGACGGGGCACTCATGGTTTCCATTCTGAAACTCGGGTGGCCGTGAGGGCGCATCCCTACGCGCACGATACCGAATGAATATGATTCATGACAAATATTTATTGGGCGTCTGTCCTCGGCGAGTCTGGTGCAGCCCGTCTCCCCGTGAAACCCGGGCCGCACCATTCAGATTCGCGGTCGCGCCACCAGTGGGACGGTTCTTAGACCTGTTCTGCGCCGCCGTCGATGAACAGCTCGGCGCCGGTCATGAAGCTGCTTTGGTCGCTGGCCAGAAACAGGACAGCGGAGGCGATTTCCTCGGGTTGTGCGACTCGGCCCAGCGGGACCGTCGACGCGAAGCCGGCCAGCAGCTGTTGTTCTTGGCCAGCCGGTGCGGCGCCTGTAAGTCCTGGCGTCTCAACCGGCCCGGGAACCAACGTGTTCACCCGAATCTGCATAGGGGCCAGTTCGGCCGCCCAGGTCCGACCGAACGAGCGGACCGCTGCCTTCGATGCTGCATAGGCGCCCATGGCGGGCGTGCCGCTGGAGGCTGAGCTAGAGCCGGACAGGATGACCGACGCACCAGTGTTCAAGAGCGGCAAGACCTTCTGCACCGTGAAGATGGTTCCGCCGACGTTGCGGTTGAACGTGTCGAGGAAGTGTTGCGGTGTCATATCGGCCAACGGGGCGAACTCTCCCCCACCGGCATTCGTGAACACGACGTCGAGGCCATGTCCGTGCGCCTTTACGGCGTCGGCGACTCTATCTACATCGTCAGGGTCCGTGACGTCCCCAGGAATACCTTCGGCCGAATGACCAATTGACGCGAGTGCCTCATCGAGGCGTCCTTTGTCGCGGCCGGTTATGAAGACATGCGCGCCTTCGGCCGCTAACCGCTTGGCGGCGGCAAGACCGATACCCGAGGTGCCGCCGGTGACCAGGGCGACCTTATCGTTGAGGTGTCCCATGATGGTTCTCCATTCCTATTGGTTTTCTACTGGTGTGCATGCGGACGATCATTGCGACCGCCTTATCTCACACTTGGCTCTCGGATGGCGGCGCTGGCCGCAGCGCGCAGCGTGGGTTCGAAGTCGGTGCCAAGGACGGCAGTCACCACGGGGTTGGTGACTCCCGCATCGCGGTGTCGCTGAATCCCGTCGCGAACCGCGGCATCGTCGCCGATAGCGCAGAGGCCATCGATGAATCGCTCACTGATGGAAAGCTTTTGAGCCTCGGCGTCGGGTGCGGCAGTATCAAAAGCCGCCACGTCATCGGCGAAGCCCGCCGCCTGGAACATCGCCCGGTAGAACGGCAGGCCGAAGTACCGGTGCAACTCGTTGCGCACACCCGCGAGCGCGGTTGCGCGGTCGTGGCTCGTCGCCGAGGGGATAGCGGCCAAGATGTGAAATCCCTCGATTGGCTTACCAGCGCGACGGCGTCCCGCGGTCACTTCCGGCACCACCACATCGCGCACATACTGCGAAGGGCATGCCCACAGCACCACACCGTCGGCGATCTCACCGGCCAGGCGCAGCATCGCCGGTGACAGCGCCGCCTGATAGATCGGGATATCGCGGCGCGGCGTCAACCCCATGAACGAAAAGTTCGATGTCCATCGTTGGCCGGTTGGCGGGACATCACCGGCCAGGATGGCGCGAACAATGCCGATGTATTCGCGCATTTCGGCTGTCGGCCTGCCGATCTGCTGGCCGTGCCAGCCGCCCATGGTGATGCGGTGGCCCACCCCGAGGCCGAGTCGGAAACGCCCACCGGAGATGTCGTCGACTGTCGCCGCGGTCTGGGCCATCGATGCCGGCGAACGGTGATACAGCGGCGCCACGGAGGTACCTATCGCCACCCGCTGGGTGCGCATCGCCAGGGCCGCGGCCATCGTGAACGAGTCACGAGCGGCGATGTGGGACAACATGATCGAGTCATAGCCCAGCTCGTCTGCCAGCTGCGCGTGGCCGACGGCGTCGTCGAACGGCTCAAGCGCCGGAATCGCACAGCTGATCGGGGTTTGCATGACTGCCAAGCTACTCAGTTATAGGGCAGTCGTCAAGTTTTATCTTGACGACTATCAAGTTATCGAGTTACGGTGATGGCGCGAGGCCGGGCGCGACAAGGCGCCCAAGCAGTCGATCTGGCAGGAGCGCTACATGAGAAACCACGGACACGGCCGCATCGTCGACGGCCACGCCGATCTGCATAGCGAGCTCGGCCCCAACCGGGGCGAACACAGCGGACGCTCCGTCAACCCGACGATCAAAGTCACCGATCTGGCCTGGCTGGAATTCGAGAAGCCGGACCTGGCCCGGGCCGAAACATTCGCGCGAGCTTTCGGTTTCGCGGTTGCCGCGCGCGAACCCACAGCCCTGTTTCTGCGGGGATCACTGCCAGGCACACCGTGCCTGGTGATCCGCAAAGGCGCGCGTTCTCGCTTCGTCGGTCCGACGTTCAAGGCCGGCGAGGCCTCCGATCTGCAACGGCTGGCACGGGCCACCGACAGTCGCGTCGAACCGCTCACCGACCCCACCGCGGGCAGCGTCGTGCGGCTTCACGATCCCAGCGGATTCGCCGTCGGGGTGGTGCACGTCAGCGGCGAACTGCAGGCGCTGGCCGAGCAGCGAACCCAAATCCTGAACTTCGGCGCTGAGCCGCGCCGGATCAACGCGACCCAAAGGCCACCGCGGGCACCGGCGCTCGTACAGCGCCTCGGCCATGTGGTGTTGCAGACTCCCCAGTTCTCGCGCGCTCTGAACTGGTATCTCGACACGCTCGGGATGATTGTGAGCGATTTTCAGTACGCACCCGGCCAGCGCGATCGCGGTCCGGCGCTGGCGTTCATCCGCTGCGATCGCGGGACCGTTCCGGCCGACCACCACACGCTGGCGTTGAATTTGGGGCCGACGGCCGACTACAGCCATTCCGCGTACCAAGTCACCGATCTAGACGCTGTTGCCGCGGGCGGGGAGTACCTGTTGCAGCGCGGATACCAGCGCGCCTGGGGTATTGGACGCCATGTCCTAGGCAGTCAGATCTTCGACTACTGGCACGACCCCGACAAACTTACGGTCGAACACTTCACCGATGGCGACCTATTCGACAACACCGTCGAACCCGGGTGGTCCCCGCTGACCGCGTCCGGCCTCTCCC
>JAVHWG010000607.1:0-16251 GCA_032159965.1 Mycobacterium sp. | reverse complement strand
CGCGCGAGCTGGTGGTCGTCCCACGACGGCTTGATTTCCTCGACTTCGTGCCCCAGTTCCCTCAGCAGCGTCGCCGCCACTTCCATCGCGCGGGTGGCCTCGGGATGTGGTGTGCCCCGGATCGCGGAATAGGTGGTGAAGCCGATGCGCAGACGACTCGGTGGCCGGTCCAGGTCTTCGAGGAACGGTCGGTCTGGGAGTGCAGGAGCGAACGCCGACACCGCGTCCGGGCCCGCGAGTACGTCGAGCATCGCTGCCGTGTCGCGCACCGACCGTGAGATGACCCCGTCGGTCGCCTGCCCGTTGAGCGGGTCGCTCGCGTTGGGGCCCGAGGGCACGAGTCCTCGTCCCGCCTTCAGTCCGACCAGGCCCGCGCACGCTGCCGGGATGCGGATCGAACCGCCACCGTCGCTGGCACCCGCAACGGGAACGATGCCCGCGGCGACCGCTGCGGCGGCGCCTCCCGACGAGCCCCCCGGCGTGCGGTCGAGATCCCATGGATTTCGGGTCGCCCCGAACAGCTGCGGCTCGGTGACGCCTTTCGCGCCGAATTCCGGCGCGTTCGTCTTGCCGAAGATCACCAGCCCGGCGTCCAGCCAACGTTGGACGACTGTGCTGGTGTCGGTGGCCGTCGTGTTCGCCAACGCGCGGCAGCCGCCCGTTGTCGTGGTTCCGGCCAGATCCTGGTGCAGGTCTTTCAGGAGGAACGGGACTCCTGCGAACGGTCCAGTCGGCCGCGCGGCAACCTGCTTCTCGGCGCGGCCATCCAGCCGGGCGCAGATCGCGTTGATCTTCGGGTTGAGTCGATCTGCGCGGGCCACGGCGATTCGCAACAGCTCGGCAGCCTCGACGTCTCCGCCGTTCACCAGTTTGCCCAGCGCCAACCCGTCGTGCTCGAGGTATGTCTGTTCATCCACCCTCGAAACGTAACGCAGCCGCCTGCCCGGTCGGTGCTGGCAGGCGGCTGCGGTCGGTCAGTGTCAGGGAAGGGCCGCGAACGGGTTCATGTCCGGCGGAAGCGGGCTCTGGCCCGGGCCCGCAGGCACCGGGATCGGACCTGTCGACGCCGGCGCTGACGCGCTCGGGGTGGCGCCCAGCCCCGGGATACCCTGCGTGATCGAGCCAAGGTTGCCCGGCAGCGGCAGCTGATTGAGCAGCGGAATCTGCGACGGTGCGCTAGCCCCGGGGATTCCTGTTCCCGCCGGGGGCACCGTGCCGACGGCGTTCGTCAGCGGGGCGGTCGCCGGAGTCTGCGGCAGGTTGATCGACGCCGTTGCCGACGGCGCCGGGGCCGCGGGAGGTGCTGCGGGCGTTGCCGGCTTCCCCTGCAGCATCGAGGCCGCGGTCTGCAGAAACTGCCCAGCCAGCGTCGGTGCGTTGGCGAGTTGCGACACCACGTCGACGCCTCCCAGGCCGGGAATTGCCGGTGCGGCAGGGTCGGCGGAAGCCGCTGGGCTGAACGCGAGGAACGCCGCGGCGATACCCCCCGATGCAGCCGCGATGGTCGCGATGCGAGTACCAGTACGTGACATTTGAATTCCCATCCTTTGGTTATTGCAAGTCCAGTCACGAAGGTATGGGCGTTACTGGTGTGTCTCAAGTGACGCGTGTGGCGGTGTTCGAACCGATATCAACCAGACGCGGGGCGGTTATCCGCGGGGTCCGGACAGCACGGTCACGGGGAGTACTAAACTAGAACACGTTTCAGTTCAGTGATTTGATCGCGAAGGAGCAGCAATGCACACGGCCATCTGCGACGAGCTCGGTATCGAGTTCCCCATCTTCGCATTCACTCACTGCCGCGATGTCGTCGTCGCTGTGAGCAAAGCCGGCGGTTTCGGCGTGCTCGGCGCCGTCGGCTTCACCCCAGAACAACTCGAGATCGAGCTGAACTGGATCGACGAACACATCGGCGACCATTCCTACGGCGTCGACATCGTGATTCCGAACAAGTACGAGGGCATGGACTCGAACCTGTCCGCGGACGAGCTGACGAAGATGCTCCAGGACCTGGTGCCCCAGGATCACCTCGATTTCGCCAAGGGAATCCTCAAGGACCACGGGGTGCCGACCGACGACAGTGACGAGAACGCGTTGCGGCTCCTGGGCTGGACGGAGGCGACTGCGACGCCACAGGTGGATGTGGCGTTGCGGCACCCCAGGATGACGCTGATCGCCAATGCGCTCGGCACGCCGCCGCCGGACATGATCAAGCACATTCACGACGAGGGGCGCAAGGTTGCCGCGCTGTGCGGATCACCGTCGCAGGCGCGCAAGCACGCCGACGCCGGCGTCGACATCATCATCGCCCAGGGCGGCGAGGCGGGCGGCCACTGCGGCGAGGTCGGCTCCATCGTGCTGTGGCCGCAGGTGGTCAAGGAGGTCGCCCCGGTGCCGGTGCTTGCCGCGGGGGGCATCGCAAGCGGCCAGCAGATCGCCGCGGCGTTGGCGCTCGGCACGCAAGGTGCGTGGACCGGGTCGCAGTGGCTGATGGTCGAAGAATCCGAGAACACGCCGGTGCAGCAGGCGGCCTACGTGAAGGCAGGCAGCCGCGACACGGTGCGCAGCCGGTCGTTCACCGGCAAGCCGGCGCGGATGCTTCGCAACGACTGGACCGAGGCGTGGGAAACGCCGGGAAACCCCGAACCGCTGGGCATGCCTCTGCAGTTCATGGTGTCCGGCATGGCCGTCGCCGCCACCCACAAGTATCCGAACGAGACTGTCGACGTCGCGTTCAATCCCGTCGGGCAGGTGGTCGGGCAGTTCACCAAGGTCGAAAAGACTGCCACCGTGATCGAACGCTGGGTGCAGGAGTACCTCGAGGCGACGAACACGCTGAACGAACTCAACGAGGCCGCCTCGGTCTGACCGGCCAATCCGAACCAAGTTGTGCCGCTTTCGTAACTGAATCCTCCCCTGCGACCGGTATCCATGAGGGGTGCACATAGGCAGGTCGTCTTGGCGGGGATTCGCACTCCTCGCGGGAGTCGGCGGGGTTGCCGGCATCGCGGCGTTGGCTCACCCTGTCGGCGAACAGTCGTGGACAGCAGGTTCACTTCCGCCTGCGGCCGCCCGTCCCGCCGCCAGTTCGACTGTGGTACAGCAGAATTCACCGCATCCTTCTGACGACCGCGGATTCGTGAAATCCAGCGCGCGGTGTGAGTCGTCGTTGAGCCTCGCAGCGATCGCGCGCACCAATGGCTCACTCGTCGCGATATGCGTCGATCAATCCAGGGCATACCAGTATCGAGGCGTGCGACTCAGCGACGGCGCGACGTTGAACGTCCCCGCACAAAGTGTCGGTGCGCGTGAGTTCGTCGCCCACAACGACGGCATCGACTATCAGCTCGGGACCGAGCAGCTGGTCATCACGTCGGGCAGCACGCTGATCCGTCGCGAGTCCGTCGTTGAATACAAAGAGCCCCAGTCATTCTCGGCCGAGGCCCCACCGACCCCGATGCCCTCCCCCTCGCAGGGCCCCGCGCGCTAGCCCCTGGTCTGTCTCCTGGTGTCGCCAATCAGCTGCCACCAGTAACTCTCGGGAATCTCATGGCCCGCCCGCAGGGTCATCGCCAGGCCCGTCGCCATCGCGATGCCGAGCAGGCCCAGCCACAATCCGAAGAACCCGATCAGCACCCACAGCACCGTGGTGACCGTTGGCCACGGTGACACGATCGCGAGCACGGGGGCGAAGAAAAAGCCGAGTCCGATGTACCACGACGAGCCGGCGCGATCGGAGATCAACACCAACCGCAGCCATCGCGGAACCGGGGTCTCAGCCGTCGTCTCGGTGGACATGTCGGTTTCCTTTCGCGTCACCTCCACGCTGCCGCGTGCAGGTAATGAAGGCAATTACCCCGGAGGTAGTGGTGTCGTCACGGGCCGCCCGCCAGACTTGGCGCATGAGCCACAGCCCCGTCCAGTCATCTCCGTTCGGGCACCTGATGCGGGAGTGGCGCAGGCGGCGCCGGTTGTGCCAGCTCGACCTCGCCCTCGCTGCCGACGTGGCGTCGCGGCACGTCAGCTTCATGGAGACCGGACGGTCCGTGCCGAGTCGCGCGATGGTGCTACGGCTTGCCGGCGCGCTCGAGGTACCCGCGCGTGAGGAGAATCGTCTACTGATCGCGGCAGGCCTCGCGCCGGCGTACGCGGAGCGTTCCCTCGACGATCCCAGCATGGCCGCGATCGCCGACGGCGTCGATCAGGTGCTGGCCGCCTACAACCCGTTCCCATGCCTGGCCGTCGACCGTGGCTGGCGGGTCCTACGACTGAACGAGGGCACCGCAGTGCTGCTCGACGGTGTCGCCCCGCATCTGCTCGACGAGCCGAACGCGTTGCGCATTGCGTTGCACCCGGACGGACTGTCCTCCCGCATCCGCAACCTGGCCGAGTGGCGCCATCATGTCGTCGGCCGGCTTCGGCGGGAGGCGGCCGTCGACGGCTCTGACGGTTTGTCTTCTCTGTTGGCCGAAGTCGAGTCCTACCCGGGCGGGTTCGAGCGGCCCCGCGATCTCGGCGGGGTGGCGGTGCCCCTCGAGTTGTGGACAACCGACGGCCGCCTGCTGACCTTTCTCAGCATGGTCACCACTTTCGGAACGGCACTCGATCTGACCGCTGCGGAACTGAGCATCGAAGCATTCCTGCCCGCGGACGAGGCGACGCGGGTAGCTCTTGGACAACACGACCTGCAACCTTCGGCGACCCCGTGACGCGAGGCAGGTTCGTGGTGTAGCAATGGGCTTGAGCCGCAAACAGGAACACGTTCTACCAAGGGAGTGCATTGATGCCGACCCCGAACATTCCGCCCGGATTCGACTTCACCGACCCGGACATCTATGCCGAGCGTCTTCCGGTCGAGGAACTCGCCGAGATGCGGCGAGCAGCCCCGATCTGGTGGAACGAGCAGCCGGACGATGTCGGTCCGTTTCGAGACGGTGGCTACTGGGTGGTCACCAAACATAAAGACGTCAAAGAGGTCTCGCGTCGCAGCGACGTGTTCTCCAGCAACAAGAACACGGCGCTGCCCCGCTACCGCGACGAGGCCGAACCTGGCTCACTGGAGGCAGGCAAGGTCGTCCTGCTCAACCAGGACGCTCCTCATCACACGCATCTGCGCAAGATCGTCGCCCGCGCGTTCACGCCGCGCGCCGTGGAATCCCTGCGCGACGAACTCCGCGAGCGTGCGCATTACATCGCCAAAGCGGCCGCTGCGGAGGGCTCCGGTGATTTCGTCGAACAGGTGTCGTGTGAGCTCCCGCTTCAGGCGATCGCCGGACTCATGGGTGTACCTCAGCACGACCGCAAGAAGCTGTTCGACTGGTCGAACCAGATGGTCGGCGACCAGGACCCCGAGTACGCCAGGAACGACCCCACGGCCGCATCGGTCGAGCTGATCATGTACGGGATGCAGATGGCCGCGGAGCGCGTGGCCAATCCCGGTGACGACCTGGTTACCAAGCTCGTCCACGCAGATGTCGAGGGGCACAAGCTCACCGACGACGAATTCGGCTTCTTCGTGATCCTGCTCGCGGTTGCCGGCAACGAGACCACGCGTAACTCCATCACCCAGGGAATGATGGCTTTCACCGAATTCCCGGACCAGTGGGAGCTTTTCAAGCAACAGCGGCCGAGCACCGCCGCGGACGAAATCGTCCGCTGGGCCACCCCGGTCACCTCATTCCAGCGCACGGCGCTGGAGGACACCGAACTGTCAGGAGTGCCTATCAAGAAGGGTCAGCGGGTGGTGATCTTCTACCGCTCGGCCAACTTCGACGAGGACGTCTTCGAGGACCCGTACAGTTTCAACGTTCTGCGAGATCCCAACCCGCACGTCGGATTTGGCGGCACCGGTGCGCACTACTGCATTGGAGCAAACCTGGCGCGGATGACGATCGACTTGATCTTCAACGCGATCGCTGACGAAATGCCCAATCTCAAACCGATTTCTGAGCCTGAGCGGCTGCGGTCCGGCTGGCTCAACGGCATCAAACACTGGCAGGTGGACTACACGGGTAAGGCCGCCGTCGCGCTCTAGGGCGCCGGCGGCGCGTCGGCCGGCGGAGGTTCTGGCGCGGCTGCCGGAGGTTCCGGTGCGGGCGGCGGCGGGGTGTCCGGCGGCGTGCCGTCGGCGGCCGGCAACTCCGGTGCGGGCGCTTCCTCCGGCGGCGGGGTGTCGACCACCTGCTGTGCCTCTTCGGGCGGTAGCGTCGCCGGCGGCGGGTCGAGGTCGACGACCTCCACGGGCGAAGGCGCGATTTCGACCGGAGCAGGTGCAGGAGGTGGCGCGGCGTCGGCGACCTTCACCGGTGCGGTGGGCGTGGCCGCGGGCGGTGCGGTGTCGTGGGACTCGGTGGACACCGAGGTCAACTTCAGGCCCGCCGCAAGGCAGACCGAGCCGACGAAGGTCGCAGTCCCCCCAACCAGCATCGCCAGCGCGGTCGTGTGCACCAGGGACCGTGGCCTCCTGCGCAACGCCCCGGTGGCGGCTGAGGCGCCGATTGTCTCGGGGCTGTGCGCCGATGCGAGGGCAGCACCGCGCGCCAGAGCGAACTCCGCTTCCGCGGGTGCGAATACCGGGATGCCCAGCGCGCGCTCGAGCCGCGGCGTGAATTCGTCGAGTCCGGTTTCGGGGCCGACGACGATAAGACACTCCGGGTCCCAGTCATTGAGGTCGAAAACGTGAGTCAGCCAGCGCGTCAGGCCGTCGTCGATGTCGTTGTCGAGATGCTCGACTGTCTGCACGGCCCCGTTTCCCGTGTCGACGACCGACACGACGATAGCCTCGGGTTCCAGCAGGCAGACGGCGGTCTGCTCATACCCAACTGCCCGTCCGATTCCCCTCGCGAGCGCTTCGCCTGCCTCCGGAGACCGCACGGCGACGATGTTCTGGTAGCCGGCTTCAGTCAACGATTTCAGGAACAGCGACGCTTCGCGCTCGGAGTCATCGCTCCACGTCACACCGATGGCGGACGGGTGGCGCCCGTGCGCGATCGCGCGAGTCCGTGACATGGCGCCCGCGACGTAGTCGGAGCTGCTGATCGCTGTCGCGCCGCGACGTGTGGGGACGTCGAATGCATCCTGGTCCATGATTTCGCCGTCGGCCTCGTGGCCCTCGACGAGGACCAGACCCACAGCGGTCGAAGTCATCGACAGTCCCAGTACGGTGTCCAGTTCGAAACTCCTCGAGTACCGGCACTCGCTGACGGCGACAAACGGGACCGGGGCAAAGGTGGTATCCAGCTGCGTCGGGCCGAGCCTACCTGTCGATCGTGGAGGCGTCGCGACGGCCACGTGTCACTGGTCTGACCACTTGACGTCTGGCCGGAAGTCGATATGGTGGCGGCATGGCCTTACACCCCGTCAGTCGCACCTCTGTGCCCGAGGACGTATTCGAGCAGATCGTTGCCGAAGTGCTCAGCGGCCAGATGCGCCCTGGCGAGGCATTGCCAAGTGAGCGGCGCCTCGCGGAGGTACTCGGGGTGTCGCGGCCCGCGGTTCGCGAGGCTCTCAAGCGCCTGTCCGGGGCGGGCATCGTCGATGTGCGCCAAGGAGATTCGACCACGGTGCGCGATTTCCGGCGGCACGCCGGGCTGGACCTGCTTCCCCGGCTGCTGCTTCCCGGCGGCCAGCTGGACATCACGGTCGCGCGTAGCATCCTGGAGGCTCGTCTGCACAATGGGCTGAAGGTCGCAGAGTTGGCGGCGCAGCGGCGCGGACCGGAAACGGCTGCGTTACTGCAACATTCGGTGCGGCAGTTGCAGGATGAGGCTGACGCCGTCGAGCGGCAACGGTGCGCCCTGACATTCTGGGACCACGTGGTCGACGCGGCCGACTCGATCGTGTTCCGGCTGATGTACAACACCCTTCGAGCTGCCTACGAGCCGGCGTTGCCGGCGCTGGCCACCGTGATGGCCGCCGAGGTCGGCCGGCCGGATGCCTACCTGCGGCTCGCCGAGGCGATCACGGCTGGTGACTCGGCGCGCGCAGTCGAGACGGCGCGCGAATTGCTCGAACCCGGAACAACTGCGCTGGACGTAGCATTCGGCAGCCTGGAGGATCAACGATGACGACGATGCGCGTTGCCGGCAAGGGCAAGGGCTTTCCGCTGTCCGATGCCTGGCGCGAATTTTGGAGACATCCGTCGCCGTGGATGCTCGCGGTCGCTCTGATGACCGCACTTGCAGCCCGCGTGGCCGTGGGTGATTGGCGGATCACAGATGCGATCGTCCTGGTGATCATGGTCGCGGCGTTTCCGTTTTTCGAGTGGATCATTCACGTGGTCGTTCTGCATTGGCGGCCTCGGCGCGTGCGTGCCCTGACGGTCGATCCGCTGCTCGCGCGCAAGCATCGCGAGCACCACGCCGATCCCCGCGATGTGGCACTTGTCTTCATTCCATGGCAGACCCTCCTCGGTGCGTTACCGACCGGCCTGGCCGTCGCGCTGTTCGCGTTTCCGCGTACCGGCCTAGGACTGACGTTCCTGACCTTCCTCATCATGCTCGGAGTCGGGTACGAGTGGTGCCACTACCTGATCCACACTGATTACAAGCCGAAGACCGCTGTCTATAAAGCGATTTGGCGGCACCACAGGCTGCACCACTTCAAGAATGAGCATTACTGGTTCACTGTCGTGAGCGCCAACACCGCCGATCGGGTGCTACGCACGTCACCGGACCCCGCGACGGTGCCTACGTCGCCGACCGCCAGGAACCTGCACGCCGGGCGCGACGCAAACTGATTCGCTAGCTGTTGACGATGATCGGGTCGCCGATGTTGACGTTGTTGAAGTACCAGGCGGCGTTGTCGGGGCTGAGATTGATGCAACCGTGACTGACGTTCGACTTGCCCTGGGATCCGACTGACCACGGCGCGGAGTGAACGTACACGCCGCCCCATGTCACCCGAACCGCGTACTCCCCCTTGATCAAATAGCCGTCGGGAGCGTTCAACGGGATGCCGATGGTCCGCGAATCGAAGGTCACGTTGCGTTGTTTCTCCAGTGCGGTGAACGAGCCGACCGGCGTCGGATACTTCGGCTTACCCATCGAAGCGGGCATCACGCGCGCGACCTGGTCGTCGATGCTCACCGTGAAGGTGTGCTCGGACACGCTGGCGACGCCGACAACAGAGGCGCCGCTTCCGAATTCCGACTTGAAACCGAATGCGCTCACCCCGATATTGCTGTGCGCCGGCCAGAATCCGACCGGAACCAACTGCACGACATTGTCATTGATCCAGCGAAACTCTGCTTGTGTTTTCGTTGCCGTCGTGACATGGATTGACCGCTCGGCGGCGGCGCGGTTGCCGATGGGCGTGGCGAACCGCACGGTGACCGGCATGCCGACTCCGACGATGTCGCCGGGGGACGGCGTGATGCCGGCGACCACTGGAGTCGGGGCCGGTGCGCTGACCGCGGCCGTCCCGGTGCCGGCGGGAGCCCCGACGAAGATAACCGCGGTCGCCATCGCGACGAGACTGCACCGAAGCACTCCTGGCATGAGCAATGGCCCCTTTTGACGGCGTGGCAACTCATCGAACTGTAACCGCTCAAGATCGTTGGGGCCGGTAAGCGCTGGTCGCGTCGTTGTTGGGTGCGCGAACTCAGACCTTGACCAGTTCGGCGCGCATCTGCGTGAACAGGAACAGACCCGGCCGACCCGCTACTACCTCATAGGCTTTCACGAGCTCGTCGACGAACCGCGGCCGTTCACCGATCGACAGCCGGTCGGTCCACGCCGCTGTGCCGACCGAACACCAGTAGGCGAAGCGATCGCGCGATCCGAAGTCCCACTGCCGCTCAGTCACCTCCACCCGGCTCAGAGTGAGCATGGCGGGCGCTGCGAGGTCGCCGTAGGTCGCGGGATCCACATGGACGAACGGTGCGATGAACCCCGTGAATCGCGCCTCCCATTGCGGTGTGGCGCACAGGGTCATCGCGACGGCTTCCACGCTGGGTAGCCGCCCGGCGCACACCATCTGGATCAGAACCCGCGCACCGCTGCGGAGCACCGAGCCTATCTCGGTGAGGGCCTGCTGCTGCTCCGGCACCCAGTGCAGTGCGTTGAATGACACTGCGACATCGAAACGTTCGGTGAAGGGCAGATGCAGGACGTCTGCTCTGACGAACACAGGTCCCGATGTCCCACCGCGATGGTGTTGCGCTGCTTCGGCCAACATTCCCGGTGCCGGATCGACGCCCACCACGAATCCGACGGGCACTCGGCCGGCCAGCGCCCTGGTGACATGCCCGTCGCCGCAGCCGATGTCGAGCACCTGCTCGCCGCCTGCCAAGTCGAGCGACCTGGCGGCGTCGGCGGCCATCGACCGCTGCAGATCGCTGACGGTGGCGTAGTCTTCACCGCTCCAGTCGGTCATGCGTTCAGTTAACCCTCATCCGACCGGCCCATTAGGCTGAGCTGACTTTGGAGAGGGATCTCGATGCGATTCAACCCGCCGCCCGGCTGGCCTGTTAGTCCCGGATGGGCACCCCACTCGACGTTCGTGCCCGATCCGTCCTGGCCGCCCGCCCCGCCTGGGTGGCCGTTCTGGGTCGACGATTCGGCACCCCCACACGGCTATCCGGCGTATCCCCCGCCATGGCAGCCGGGCCCGCCGTTCGGCCCGCCCCCCAACCACACCACCCGCAATGTTCTCATCGGACTCGGCGTCGCTCTGGTGCTCGTCGTCGGTCTGGTGGTTGGCCTCGTGGTTGCCTTCGGTGGCGATTCGTCGAAAGCGAAATCCGACGAAGACCAGATCCGCGAGGTGGTCGTGAGCCTCGAGTCAGCCTGGAACGACACCGACTACGTCGCCTTCATCAAGCACAGCTGCCGCACGTTCGCCGACGACCCATCCCATTCCGAAGCCAGCTTCAAGCGCGACCGGTCGAATGACGGCGAGGCGACGCTCGAGGTCACCGCGGTCAGCGTGCACGGTGACAACGCGGACGTGACCGTGGACAGGAAGTATGCGGACCAGGTCAAGGCCCGCTCGGTGAAGCTGGATTTCGTGAAGGAGGATGGCGAGTGGAAGACATGTCCACGCTGAACCGTCCCCCGCGGCCGCCGATGTTGCCATAGCCTGAGCTGACTTCGCAGAAAGGGAGCTCGATGCGTTTCAATCCACCGCCGAATTGGCCAGTGGCTGCCGGATGGACACCTGAGCCGGGTTGGACGCCGGATCCGTCGTGGCCCCCTGCTCCTGCAGGGTGGCAATTCTGGGTCGACGACTCTGCTCCCCCTCCGACGGGGCAGCCGCCGCTGCTGACGCCGCCGGCGTATCAGGGCGGCGCGCCGCAATGGCAGCCGCCCGTTGTTCCGGGTCCGATGGGTCCCCCGCCCAACCACACCACCCGCAACGTGCTCATCGGTGTGGGAGTGGGCGCAGTGCTCGTCATCGCACTGGTGGTGGCGCTCGTCGTCGGGTTCGGCTCGGATTCGAAGCCGAAATCAGACGAGGACCAGATCCGCGCCACGCTGTCTTCTCTCGAGACGGCATGGAATGCCAACGACTACAAGGCGTTCGCCACGCATGTCTGCGGCTCGAATCCGCAGGGGACCGCCGGGGAGAGCAACTTCAAGCAGCAACGGCAGAAGTCCGGCGAAATCACGTTCAACGTCAAGAAGGTCCAAGTGACCGGTGATAAGGCCAAAGTCGACGTGGACGAGACGTTCACAAATCAGAAGGACGACAGCGAGACGCTCGACTTCAAGAAAGAAGACAACGATTGGAAGCTCTGCTGAGCCTGATGGCGTAGGGCTCGATCCAGACGAGGTCGTACCGTGGCCGACCCACACCGGCCGCAATGTGATGATCGGCATCGCATCCGCGGTTACCGTGCTGGTTGTCGCGGTGCTGAGCATCGTTATCACCGCGGACCCGGGCACCGCAGGGTCGCACACGCGACCGAGCTTGCCGGCGTTGCTGGGCTCGGGGCCCTCGAGACCCGAGTCGGACGAAGACCAGATCCGGGCCACCTTGTCGGCGATCCAGGAGTCCTGGAACGACTTCGACTACGTGACCTTCATGAGCTACGCCTGCGAACGGATCCGCGACAGGAACAGCACCGCCGAAACTCGGTTCACACAGCAGCGCAACGATATCGGCACCGTATCGTTCGCAATCGATTCGGTGACCGTCGCAGGCGACACCGCGCAAGCAGAAGTCGCCGAGACGTTCTCGAAGCAGGACTCCATGAGCGAAACACTCGACTTCGTGAAAGAAGACGAACAATGGGTACTTTGCTGACAGCGCGGCTACGTTCCCGGGTTTTCGGAATGTGATCGCTTTGGTGTGAAAGCGTTTCAACCGGGGCCTGGTGTCGCTGACATGATTACGCGCATGGCGCGCGCGACCCGACGAGCTGTCTTGCAGGCCGGCGGACTAGCAGCAGGCGCGTTCGCGTTAGCGAACCTGTTGCAGCCCACAGAATCTCGGGCCGACATCCCTTCCGACCTGAATTCCCTGCCGCTCGACCCGTCGCCTGCGACCGCAGCGGCACCGAGTTATGTCACCGGCTCGTTCGTGTCGGCGGCACGTGGCGGCGTCGAAACCAACTGGGCGATCGCACGGCCACCGGGAGCCGGGGACGGCTTGCGCCCCGTGATCGCGCTTCATGGCCGGGACGGCAATGCCGCGTCGGTGATGGACCTGGGGGTCGCGGCGGCGTTGGCCAAGGTCGTCAAGGCCGGCGTGTCGCCGTTCGCCGTCGTGAGCGTGGACGGCGGCAACACCTACTGGCATCGGCGGGCGTCGGGTGAGGACTCCGGGGCGATGGTGCTCAGCGAGCTGCTGCCCATGCTTGCGGCCAAGGGCTTGGACACGTCGCGGGTGGCGTTTCTCGGATGGTCGATGGGTGGCTACGGGTCGCTGTTGCTCGGTGCCCGTCTCGGCCCGGTGCGCACTGCCGGCATCTGCGCAGTGAGCCCGGCCCTGTGGACGTCGTACCTCACGACCGACGACGGCGCTTTCGACAGTTCCTATGACTGGTCGAACAACACGGTGTTCGGCCGGTCGGAGCTCACGTCGATTCCGATCCGGGTGGACTGCGGCACGGAGGACAGGTTCTATGCGGCAAGCCGCCAGTTCGTCGCGCAGCTGGGCAAGCCGGCCGCCGGGAGCTTCTCACCGGGCGGACATGACGCGGTGTACTGGCGCAGCCACCTTGCCGATGAACTGACCTGGTTGACGTCCTAGCCGCCGGCGATTCCTGCGATCAAGCGGTCACACACCGTATGCATGTGTGCGCGAGCCTCGTCCGCGTTGGAGGCGCGGGCAACGTAAAGAGCCGCCTCGTCCAGTGCGCCCAGCAGCACGTGCGCCGTTGGCCGCGGAGGCTGCTCGGGGATCACACCTTCGGCGATCGCCTGCGTGAGCATTGCTTCGATGACTCCGAGGCCGTACTTCACGCCCACCGCGCGCCACTGGTCCCAACCGAGCACCGCGGGAGCGTCGATAAGGGCGATCTGCTGCACATCGGGGGTAGAACACAGGTCGAGGAAGAGCCGCGCGCCCAGCCGCATGGCCTGGAGCCGATCGTCGGGGGCGGCAGCCGCAATGTGCTCGGCCACATCTGTGACGAGTTCACGCTCGACCTCTTCGTGGACAGCGGCGAACAGTGCCGCCTTGTCCTCGAACTGGTGATACAGCGCGCCGCGGGTGACACCGGCAGCCTCGACGATCTGCTGCGTGGAGACTGCGCTGAAACCATTGTCCGCAAACAACTTTCGCGCAGTCTCGATCAACAGCGCTCGCGTTGCCGCGGTTCTCTGCGCCTGGGTGCGCCGTGTTTTCGGGGTATCGCCCTTGACTTCCATACAGTGTGCACGTAACTTTCATACAGACAGTACTTAATTGCTTCCGTTGGAGGATAGCGGACATGCCGCAGGTGGAGCTGGAGCAGGCGAAGATCGAGTACCGCGTGTTGGGGCCGGAGGACTCCGTTCATCCCCCGGTGCTGTTCGTCCACGGGATCCTCGTCGACCACCGGCTGTGGAGTACGGTCGCACAACGCTTGGCGGACAGCGGCTTTCGGTGCATTCTTCCCGACTGGCCGCTCGGCTCGCACACCACCCCCGTCGCCGCCGGCGCCGACGTGTCACCACGCGGCATAGCGACGATGATTCGGGACGTGATTCGTGCGCTCAACCTGTCCGACGTGACGTTGGTGGGCAGCGATACCGGCGGTGGACTGTGCCAGTTCGTGATCGACGCGTACCCCGATGACGTCGGCCGTGTAGTGCTGACGAACTGCGACGCGTTCGACAAATTTCCGCCTTTCCCGTTCGGCGCCGTATTCGCGATGCTTCGCGGTCCGAGGTCGATAAAGATGTTGTTCACGACGTTGCGGGCACGGGCGCTACGTCACTCTCCGCTTGGCTTCGGGCTCCTGATGCGCCACCGAGATCCGGAACTGACGGAATCGTGGCTGCGACCCGCTCGCACGGATCCCCGTATTGCCCGCGATCTGGCAGCGCTGCTGCGCCAGGTCGCCGTCACCGACCTGATCGACGTCTCGACCCGGCTCTCACAGTTCACGAAGCCGGTGGCGCTGGTCTGGGGGCAGGCGGATCGCTGCTTTACACCGGCGCTGGGCCGTAGGCTTGCCGCCCTGTTTCCGAATTCCTCGATGGCCGAAGTGGCCGATGCGAAAACGTTTGTGGCACTGGATGATCCCGACGCCCTCGTCCTCGCAATCGAGAAGATCGGGTCAGGTGTCTGAGCGGAGACGGCGGTGTGTCAGCCCTTTTCACAGGTGAATTGGCAGACGTCGGTGTAGCCGTCACGGAAGAGCTCCGCGCAGCCCGTGAGGTACTTCATGTACCGCTCGTACACCTCTTCGGATTGAATCGCGATGGCCTCGTCCTTGTGGCTCTGAAGCGCATCGGCCCAAATCTCGAGCGTGCGCTGGTAGTGCAGTCGCAGCTGCTGCTTGCGGGTGATGGTAAAACCGGCCTTGGCCGCGTGCTGGTCCACGATCTCGACGTTGGGCAGCTGCCCACCCGGGAAGATCTCGTCCATGATGAATTTGAAGAAGCGCAAGTGCCGCATGGTGATCGGCAGGCCGCGTTCTGCGAACTCTTCGTTGCTCGGCTTGATGATCGTGTGCAGCAGCATCACGCCGTCGGCGGGCAGCACGTCGTACGCCTTGGTGAAGAAAGCGTCGTAGCGATCGGCGCCGAAGTGTTCGAAGGCGCCGATCGAGACAATGCGGTCGACGGGCTGATCGAACTGCTCCCAGCCCTCGAGCAACACCTGCTTGGAGCGTGGACTCGGTGATTTGTCGAACAGGTCCTGAACGAACGCCTGCTGGTTCTTCGACAACGTCAGCCCGATGACGTTGACGTCGTACTTTTCGATCGCGCGCATCACCGTCGCACCCCAGCCGCACCCGACGTCGAGCAGTGTCATCCCTGGCTGCAGTCCCAGCTTGCCGAGCGAGAGATCGATCTTCGCGAGCTGCGCCTCTTCGAGCGTCAAATCCTCGCGTTCGAAGTACGCGCAGCTGTACGTCTGGGTTGGATCGAGGAACAGTCGGTAGAAGTCATCCGACAGGTCGTAATGGTGCTGCACGTCCTCGAAGTGAGGCGTGAGAGTCTGCGCTTCTGATGGCGTCTCTGACAATGTCAATCCCTACAGGCTGCCCGCGGGCGGGTATTCGGCATAAAGCTCGCTTCCCGATGGTACGAGAGCGTGGCGCAGCTCCTGCCATCGGCCGACGGCAGGGGGGTCTGCGGCGGTCGCCGCGGTCAGTGCGAGTCTTCGCTCGAATCGTCGTCGTCTTTGCTCGAATCGCCACTGTCTTTGCTCGAGTCGTCGGCTTTGCCTTCGTCAGCGTCGGCTTTGCTCGAGTCGTCAGCATTTTCGCTTGACTCGTCGTCGTCGTCTGCTTGCGACTGCGCCTGCTCGTTGCGTTCGCGGTCGCGCTCGGCAGCCTCCTGGCGATTCTCGTCGATGTCGCCGTGTACGGGAGTGCCTTCCTCGTCGATCCAGTCATTGACTGCCGTTCCGGTGACGGTCCCGTCCGATCCCGGCAACACGGTCGTCGGACGCTCCTCCAGGTAAGACTTGGCCATCTCCTCGGCCTCGCCCTTTTGGTCGTCCGTCGGCTCCGGCGCCTCCTTGATCTGGCCCGATTCGTAGCGCTCGGCGTCGCCCTGATCGTCCTTTTCCTGCTTGGCGTCGCCCTGATCGTCCTTTTCCTGCTTGGCGTCGCCCTGATCGTCCTTTTCCTGCTTGGCGTCGCCCTGATCG